>JBIPPG010000290.1:0-3696 GCA_044368545.1 Chitinophagales bacterium
TTTGAGCTTGTCTAGCGTTTTCTTATATTTTGCGTGAATTTTTTGGATATATGAATCCTGAGGATTGATAGTAATGGAGCCCACTTGCGATTCGCTTATTTTTTCATTTTTGGAATTGTAGCCACGTAGATAAAAATCGCCATACCAATAGCCTTGAGATTCTGTAGGGTTGTCGTTTCGAGGATTTTTGTAGTCGGAACGGTACAAATCAGTCTCAAAGAAAAAAAACGTATCGTTTTGGCGTCCAAGAAGGTATTTTCGCTGAGCGGAGGCGCACATACAAGCAAAACTATCAAGAGAAAAGAGCGCTAGTGTGAGTAAAAAGAGTAATTTTTTGTTCATAAGATTCATTTATTTTTGACACCAAGGACAGTCTTCTTTGCCGCATCCTTCAAATTTTTTGTTGCGAATAAGCGTTAAGGTATCTATAATTTGTTTGCCTACAATGGCTTCATCTTCAGGCGAAACCTCCACAATGGCTTTGTGAATAGTGTCATCATCGGGAAAGATAAAGTCAAAGGTGATGGAATTGAGTGGAATATTGGGGTAGTTGGCTTTGTACAGCATTTTGTAGAAAACGGCTTGACGCCAGTAGTTGCCACCATATCGTTTTTCAAAATCTAAATCTTCGGGATTTTCACCTTCTAAAAGCGTAACGGGTGGTTTTAGTTTTTTCTTTGCATTTTCGTATTTTCCTGTTTTGAAGTCTATGATATTGGCTGTACCATTGTCTAGCCATTCGATTTTATCCAATTTTCCCACTAGGGTTTCGCCCAAATACTTTGCTTCAAACCAATCTTCGATGGCCATATTTGTACTCCAATTGTTGGATTCATTTTGATAGTAAATGGGGATTATTTTTTGGATATATGCGAGTGTATCGTTGTATTCGTGATCGTTGAAAGCCCGTTTTCTATTGTTCAATTCCTGAAGGGTCATATCGAGGAGTTGCATTTCGCTCGGAATGGATTGGGTTTCCATCATTTCTTCAAAGAAATGTTCCAAGGCATTATGGAAAATATTGCCAATTTCAAGATTTTTTTCGGAAAAGCTAGGCATATTTGCCAGTTTTGTATAATAAAATCCTTTTGGACACTCCAGATAGCTGTTGAGCGAAGATACACTTAATTTCATATTTTGCACCAATGAATCTAAAAAGCTATTTTCATATACAAAATTTTGATAGGATTCGAGGGCTTCGGTATCGATATTTACAATTTTCAAATAATCTTCTTCGGTAAGATTATACTCATTTCTCAATTGATTTTGGGTAGGAATTTCTAAAAGAAATTTTAATTCATTTTGATTTTTATCTTTGCTATTGGTGCTTTGTTCTTTTTTGAAATAGGTAAGTGCTACCTGTTTTTTGGCACGTGTAAGCCCTACATAAAACTTCCGTCTTTGTTCTTCTATTTCGGTTTGTTCCTGCTCTGCTACTGCCTGCAAAATGGTATCCCAGTCGGTAATATCCTTGTACAATACCGCTTTGGGGATATAAATACCATTTTTTCGTGCGGAGGATTCGTTATTTCCGTGCATGAAAATATAATCATATTCGAGTCCTTTGCTGCCATGAATGGTCATGAGTTGAACGGCATTGGGATGGGTGATTTTTTTGATTAATTGAATGGGAATTTCTTCTGAAATATATAAGGAAATGAGTTCAACAAAAGCGGCTAAATCAAGTTTTGGATTGTGTTCGAGTTGTTCCCTCAGAAATGCTCTAAGACTGTCCAATTCTTGGAACAAAATAATTGAATTGGGCTGTGAAGTAATCCATTTTGGTATTTGGAGCTTGTCTACACAGCGGTCTATAAATCGTTCAACGGATTCGTTTTGAGATTTTTGCAATAAAGTCTCTGTAATGTCTACATATTGTTTGATTCTGTAGTTGGAATCATATTCACTCATAAATGAACGCAAATTGGCATCGGAATTTTTTAATTCACCTACTTTGTATGCTCTGTATTCGAGGAGTATTTTTGAAATTTCTAAAGGTTTGATGGCATTCCACTCGTAGAAAAAACTTTCGGCAAGCAAGTCTTCTCTTTCAAAACTTTTGTTAATTTCGGCTTGAATGTATTTGAGAAATTGAATAAAATTGAGGATGAATTTACTTTCAAGGATATTATTGGCACGTGTAAATTCATAAGGAATTTTTTTGATGTCCAATATCTTTGAAAAATTTGTAGCCGATGCATTTGAATGAAACAAAACAGCTACTTCATTGAGCTTTTGGTTTGTTTTTTGGAAATGCTCTATTTTATCAGCGATATAGACAAATTCCGCTTCTTTTGTATTGCATTGCGTAATGGCAATAGGAAGATCAAGGTCTTTGTAATCGCCTTTTGCTACTAAGTTTTTATCTAGTGAAATGCCTGCTACCAGGTTGATGATTCGCTGCTGATTATGTTCAATGACACCTTTTGAAGCTTCGAGAATCTTGGCCGTAGAACGATAATTTTCTTTGAGAATGATAATGCGCTCGCGAGTTTCTTCCATTCCCAAAGGCTGAATATATTGCTCGTAAAACTTATAAATATTGCCAATATTAGCGCCTTGAAAACGGTATATAGACTGGTCGTCATCGCCCACTATCATAATATTGGGATAGTCATTTTCGTAGCAAAGCCATTGTGCTATTTCTAATTGAGAACCATTGGTGTCTTGAAATTCATCGATAAGAATATACTGAAATTTTTCTTGGTATTTGAGCCTAAAATCTTCATTTTCTTTGAAGGTATGAATTACTTTTAGAATCAAATCGTCGATTTCCATCCATTTGTTTTCTTCCAATTTTTCCTGAAAACGTTTGTATAAAGAAATAGCTTGTTTTGTCTTTTCAATTTTTTGAAGATAATCATTCCACGCCGATTGTTTTAGGTCGCCAGCATTAAATTCTTTATATTTTCGTTGATACTCGTATTTTTTAGTGTCAAGACGTTCTATTTCAGCGTCTTTTTCTATCAATTTGAGGAAAGATTCGGTATTGTAATTTTCTTTTTTACATTCCGAAAAAAAACGTTCTAAAAGTCCTACGGTATGTTCAATGCTTGAAATTCTCTTTTTTAATGGCGTATTGAATTCTACTTCTCGTACCAATTCTTTTATCAATAACCTTCGTTCCAAATCGGTGATAATGGTATAATCGCCTTTATTGATAAGATCTTGATTTTCATTGATCAATTTATTGCAAAAAGAATGGAAGGTATAAATGCCAATTTCGGTGGCTTTGGTGCCCAAAAATTCGCCTAATCTTTTTTTCATAGCTACAGTACCTGCATCGGTAAAGGTGAGGCACAAGATATTTTCGGGCTGGATATCGGCTTCCAAAAGGATTTTGCCAATACGAGTAGAAAGAATTTGGGTCTTTCCTGTTCCAGGGCCTGCAACCACCATTATAGGACCATCGGTTTTTTTTACGGCTTGTAGTTGTTCTGTATTAAGCATTTCTACTGCTTTGACAAAAGAATCGGTGAAATGGTTTTCTTGCATTTCTTTTTCGGATAGCCATTCGATGCCAATCTTTTGTAGTGCATCTTTCATATTAAATTTTGTACTCATACTTCTTAATATTTATCTATTTTTTTTATAAAAACAAAAATAAATAGTTGTGTTGTCAAAAAATGTCGTTTTAGAAATTAAAAAGTTTCTTTTTCTTTTATTAGCGGACTTCGATTGTTTTTCATACGATAT
>JBIPPG010000291.1:0-3691 GCA_044368545.1 Chitinophagales bacterium
CCTATTTACCAAAATTTTACAGCTAAGTCGCATAGTCAACCTGCTGAAATAAAACAAAATTTGATAGACCAACTTACAGGTTCGGTAAAATGGACACAATGTGTAGAGAATATGATAGCAGATGGTGCTACTAAATTTGTAGAACTTGGGCCAGGAAGCGCATTGATTGGTATGATTAAAAAAATCAATACCGAAGTAGAAGCGGTAAAGGAATAATTGATGAATACGATCAAAGATTTTCTACAGGCTTCATCGGACTTTGCGGATAATTCCAAAATTTGGGTTTATTTTTCAAATAGAGCATTTTCTGATTCTGAATTTCAGGATATTCAAAAACAATTTGATGATTTTTCAAGTCAATGGAAAAGTCATGGAGCTGCTATGAAAAATGCTATGATGTTGATAGATAATCAAATAGCTGTTATATCCGTAGATGAATCTCTACATGCCGTAAGTGGCTGTGGAATCGATGCCAGTGTCCAAGTAATTAAAGAAGTGGAGGCAAAATATAATCTTTCTTTTTTTGAAAGAAATTGGGTTTTTTATAAAGAAAATGAAACTTTAAAAAAAATGCAACTATCAGAATTTAAAATATACTGCAAAAGCAACCCCAATATCCAAGTTGTAAATCCTTATTACAATAATTTAAATGAAATCCGAACGCATTTTTATATGAAAATTGAAGATTCGTTATATAAGAATTTTTTGAAGTAGGTTAATTTACATATAAATAAAACAACATTTTATTTAATGCAATATTTTTTATCATAAAAAAATAATGTAGAAAGGTTACACTAAATTCTACAACTATATTTAAAAATGTTAAGAATGAAATGCAAAGAATTAAAAAGTGAAATAAATAAAACGATATGATCGCAATTAGTTTTATGATTTTATAATCTATACAAGGCAAGTAAATTGAATAATTCATAATTTAATGCATTTAACAAGTTCTTTTTTAGAATTAAAAAGCCAAAAAATGAAACAAAAAATTATAATAGACCATTTAGAAATTGTTATTTTCCAAAAAGAGGAAAGCGATTATATTTCGCTTACAGATATTGCAAAAGCCAAGAATCCTGATGAGCCAAGATTTGCTATTATAAAATGGATGTCAACCAAGTTTTCAATGGACTTTTTGGGACTTTGGGAACAAATGCACAATCCAAATTTTAACCGTACCGAATTCGATACGTTTAAAAATCAAGCGGGAGCTAATAGCTTTACAATGAGTCCAGATAAATGGATAAAAACAACCAATGCAATAGGTTTAATTTCAAAATCAGGAAGATATGGAGGCGGCACTTTTGCTCATAAGGACATAGCTTTTGAATTTGCTTCTTGGATATCAGCAGAATTTAAGTTGTATTTAATAAAAGAATTTCAGCGATTAAAAGAAGAAGAAAATCAAAGACTTCAATTAGGCTGGGATGTAAAACGACAATTAACTAAAATCAATTACAAAATACATACTGATAGTATAAAGAAAAATCTTATACCAAAAATAATTTCTTCAATAGAAACCAGTAATATATATGCCACTGAAGCAGATGTTTTAAATAAAGCACTTTTTGGATTTACAGCTAAAGAGTGGCGAGATAAAAATCTAAATTTAGAAGGAAATGTTAGAGATTACGCAAGTGTAGAACAGTTAGTTTGTTTATCCAATTTAGAAGTGCTCAATGCAAGATTTATTGAAGAAGGAAAAAGCCAGATAGAGCGCTTGGTTTTGCTTAATAAAATAGCAATAAGTCAATTAGAGCTTTTGATTGGCAATTCAAATATTAAGAAATTAAAAGAATAATTGAATAATGTTCTAGGCTTGTTAATTTTTATAAACTATTTACATCCTTGATAAAAAGGATTGAATAATAATAATGAAGAGAGAAGTTTTTTTTCCTACGCATCTAATTCCCCTGCAATTACATTCATACTACTCATAGTAAGAATGGCATCGCTGAGAACAGAACCTTTAATCATTTCGGGATATGCTTGATAATAAATAAAGCATGGACGTCTAAAATGAAGACGATATGGACTTCTTCCTCCATCGCTGATGATATAAAATCCTAATTCGCCATTGCCACCTTCTACCGCATGATATACTTCTCCTGCAGGGATAGGAATTTCGCCCATTACAATTTTAAATTGATATATCAAAGCCTCCATATTGCTATAAACCAATTCTTTTGGAGGTAAGAAAAATTCTGGAACATCGGCATGAAAAGGACCTTCTGGTAAATTTTCATACGCATTTTTCATTAAATAAAAACTTTGCCAAATTTCTTCTTGACGTACCATAAAACGATCGTATGTATCGCCATTGACTCCAACTGGAATTGTAAAATCAAAATCATTATACGAGCTATAAGGCTCGGCTATTCTCACATCATAGTCCACACCTGCTGCTCTCAAATTAGGTCCTGTAAAACCATATTCCAAAGCTCTTTCGGCTGTGATAGGTCCCGCACCTATACAACGATCCATAAAAATTCTATTTCTTTCTAATAAATTAGAAAATTCTTGGAAAGCCGCAGGAAATTCTTTGATAAAACTTTTGATTTTCTCATGAAACTTTGGACTGAAATCTCTTTCAAATCCTCCAATTCTACCCATATTTGTAGTCAAACGAGCGCCACTCACTTCTTCGTACATATCATAGATTTTCTCTCTCCATTGCCAAATATGTGTAAATCCTGTCAACGCACCTGTGTCTACACCTATTACAGAATTACATATAATATGATCCGCAATACGTGCCATCTCCATCATTATTATTCGCATATAATCTACACGCTTTGGAACACTGATACCTGCCAATTTCTCCACAGCCATCTCATATCCAATATTATTGATTGGTGAAGAACAATAGTTCATTCTATCGGTCAAAGTCGTGATTTGATAATAGGCTCTGCGCTCCGCAATTTTTTCAAAAGCTCGATGAATATAACCAATTGTAGGCTCTGCACTCAATATTCTTTCGCCATCTACTTTCAATATATTTTGAAAAATACCATGGGTAGCGGGATGCGTTGGGCCTAAATTAAGTGTAGCAATATCGCCATCAATACTGTCTGTTCCTATCAAAAATTCTTCGTTAAAGTTTGTCATTTTTTTTGATTTACTTTTTATGCATCAATTATTTTATCTTCCAAAAAACTTATCTTCTTTGTCTTCGCGTGTTCCATCTTCCAATTTGTATTCTTTTCGCATTGGGAAATAATCCATTTCATCCATATTCAAAATTCTTCTCAAATCGGGATGTCCTTCAAATTCAATACCAAAAAAGTCATATTCTTGACGCTCTTGCCAGTTAGCAGAAGCAAATATTCCAGAAACACTTTTTATTTTTGGATTGGCAATAGGAATATAGGCTTTTAATCTAAGTCTATAATTATACTCCATACTATGTAATTGATACATTACACACATCTCATTTCCTGATTTTTCGGGATAATGTATTCCACAAAGCGTAGTAAGAAAAGTCATCTTCCAAGATGCATTTTCCTTGATATATTGCATAATTTCAACATTTGAATCCGATGCTATTTCTAGAATCAACATACCATATTCTTCGGAATGAGCAATTATTTTATCTCCAAATTTTGTTTGCATTTCGCTTAAAACAGCCTCGTTCGTCATTTCTCTATCTATTTTATAAAATCGTTAAATTTAGTTTTATTCAATTTCG
>JBIPPG010000292.1:0-3686 GCA_044368545.1 Chitinophagales bacterium
AACGAGAATGTACAAGTAGTAGCAGATACTAAATCAACAGAAACAGAAACAGAATAATATATTAATACAATGAGTGATTTTATTACAAAAAGAAGCGAAGATATAAGCCAGTGGTACACCGATTTGGTACTCAAAGGCGAGTTGGCGGATTATTCCGATGTGAGAGGCTGTATGGTTATAAAACCGTATGGTTACGCATTATGGGAAAATATGCGAGATGTATTGGATAAAATGATAAAAGACACAGGGCACGTGAATGCTTATTTTCCGTTGTTTGTTCCAAAAAGCTTGTTTGAAGCGGAAGAAAAAAATGCGGAAGGATTTGCGAAAGAGTGTGCGGTGGTGACACATTACAGGCTCAAAAACGACCCTGATAGAAAAGGAAAACTCATTGTAGACCCCGATGCCAAATTGGAAGAGGAATTGGTAGTAAGACCTACTTCGGAGGCTGTAATATGGAATACGTATAGAAATTGGATTCAATCCTATCGTGATTTACCTTTGCTCATCAATCAATGGGCAAATGTAGTGCGATGGGAAATGCGTACCAAACTCTTTTTGCGTACCGCAGAGTTCTTGTGGCAAGAAGGACATACTGCGCACGCTACGCAAGCTGAGGCGATCACTGAAACTGAGAAAATGCTAGACGTATACGCCGATTTTGTTGAAAATTGGTTGGCGATACCACTCCACAAAGGTAAAAAGACCGAAAGCGAACGATTTGCGGGTGCAGATGATACGCTTTGTATAGAAGCATTGATGCAGGATGGAAGAGCTTTACAGGCAGGAACTTCACATTTCTTAGGACAGAATTTTGCGAAAGCTTTTGATGTGAAATATCAAACAGAAGATGGCAAAGAAGAATACGTTTGGGCTACTTCGTGGGGTGTTTCTACTCGTTTGATTGGGGCTTTAATTATGACGCATTCGGATGATAATGGATTGGTGATGCCACCAAGAGTTGCGCCGTTTCAAGTGGTGTTTGTTCCTTTCTTGCAACAAAAAAATCCTGAGCAAAACCAAGTTTTGCTAGAGAAATGTAAAGAGTTTCAAGCGCAACTAAAAGCCAAAGGCATTCGTAGCAAGATAGATATGGATGATACCAAGCGTCCTGGGTTCAAATTTGCGGAGCACGAATTGAAAGGAATTCCTGTTCGAGTGGTTTTTGGCCCTCGAGATTTGGAGAATAATGTAGCGGAAGTTGCTCGTAGAGATAATTTAACCAAAGAAAGTGTAAGTCAAGAAAATTTGGTATCGCATATCGAACAATTATTGGAAGATATTCAAAAAAATATTTTTGAAAAAGCCAAAACATATCGTGAAGAAAATACGACGGAAGCTACTACTTGGGAAGACTTCAAAGCGCGAATCGAAAAAGGTGGATTTGTGATAGCAAACTGGGACGGAACAGCCGAAACAGAAGAAAAAATCAAAGAAGAAACCAAAGCAACGATTCGTTGTATTCCTTTTGATATTCCGCAAAAAGCTGGAAACTGTATTTACTCAGGCAACGAAGGTAAATTCACTGTGTTGTTTGCAAGAGCGCATTAATACGAAACACTTTTTTAAAATTGATTCAAAGCCTTTAGAAATTTTCTAAAGGCTTTTTTTTGTGAAATTTTTGAGTATATGTATCTATTTTTTTCCTTAAATTAGTTCAATTAATTTGAGTACTAACATTCCTACGGCTATCGCTATTCCAAAGCTTAATAAGGTTCCTATTAAGATATATTCTGTTAGTTTTCGGTCTTTGGATTCTTTTAAATCCCCAAAACGGAAAATGGATTTGGCAGCCAATAAAAAACCAATGCCTTCCCATTTGCCCATAATTACAAAGGTAAATATAAAAATACGTTCCAATATCCCTATATATTTGCCTGCATTGTTTAAAGATTCTTCATTATTTTCATTCAATGCATTTGACCAACTAGACATAAGTACTTTCATCACGATGCTTGATACGATAGTAATAAAAAATAGTGCAACAGCATAAATCCAAATTTCGGGATTTTCCATTATTGGCTTGATATTAAATTCAGGATTGAAAAATAAAAGCCATAAAGCTATAATACTTATAATATGCAATGATTGATCAATTAAAAACCAATAGGGGTTATTTCTTTCTTTTTGAGCATATAGTTTTATGATATCTATTACTCCGTGTGAAACCATTAGTGTAATTGCTAAAAACCAATAATTAAAATTCCATAGAACAATTAATCCTAAAATTCCATGAATTAGGATATGTATATAGAATTTTATAGACTGTGCTTTACGAATTTCTTTTTCTTTTACCCAAGATTTGGGCTGTAGCAGAAAATCTCCTATGAAGTGTGCTAATATGAGTTTTATAGGTATGATCATTTTATAATTGTATTAATTTTTTTTCGGAATATGTTTTCAACTTCTAATATCTCATTGATATGGGCTCTAGTCCATCTTCGGCTTACCCCACTTTGATTAATGCCTAATTGCTTACCTATTTCTTCTTGTGTTATGTTTTGACTATTTAGGATAATTTGTACCAACTCAGCAGATGATAGCGTCCATTTGTCCATAAATATTCCTATAAGTTTCAAATATAAGTTCATTTCTTCATCAAAACTAGGCCAGGGGCTTTTTATGCCCAATGTTATATCTTCTTTTTTTAAAAGGTCAAACTTTTCACCCGAGTAAATAAATGCAGAACCATTACTTTCTGAAATACTTTCACCGGTATAGGTTTTTTCTCCAATACCAATAGCAATCCTTACATCGATGGTACTTGCTTTTTTTTGTTCATCGAGTGGGGTTATTTTTTTTATTAATGATTTTATGGCTAAAACTTTTTTTAGAACTTCATCGATATTTGTGATTTCGATTTGAAAAAAATCGCCTCTGTCTAATTTCCAATCTTTTGGGCTATCTCCCCATGATGACAATAGATTTTTAAATGGTTTTAACCATTTTTCTTGATTTACTAACTTTCTTGAGGCAATTATATCCCCTGTAATAATGGCTATCATCGGCTATTGCTTTTTTGACTGATAAAGTACAAATATATGAAATATTCCTTAAATAGGGAATAATTAAAAATATGCTTTAAATAGGGAATAATATTTTTTGATTTAAAAAGTCAATACTTTTTTAATCTCTCCTTTTTGCATGAGGGATAGTAGCAAGTAGCTCCAAAGCGAAGCGGAGGACTACTGCGGATAGCCCGACCTCGTCGAAGAGGCTTTTGGGGATTTTTGTTTGTAGTCGTATAATTTTTTAGCCTCTTTGACGAGGGCATGCCCTAATATACAATTATATCAAATCCTTTGCCGTGCATAAGTGTGGGTTCTTCAAAAATGGCGTCTTCGAGATTGAGAAATGTACCAAAACATTCGGGTTGATGTTCTTTTGCGTTGGTGATTTGGATAAGTCCATCGCCGTTGGATTCTTTGCTTCCAGTAGCTAGGTGGAGTAGCATAATCTTTTGTGTGCCAAGCTGGTAGGTGCGGATGGAATTGATGAAAAAGCGATTGAGCAGGGCTTTGAAGTCGTATTTTTTGTAGAAGAGAATGTCAAACATAAAGTGTGTGCTGTCTTTTAGTTGATTGATTTCGTAGCGTTTGGCTTCGTGTTCGATGCCCCATTTTTGATTAAGGGTATCAAAATAGAGTTTGGCGGTGTTGCATTGGGTTTGAAAATCACAAAAGGAG
>JBIPPG010000293.1:0-3668 GCA_044368545.1 Chitinophagales bacterium
GCAATGGAACCAGTGGAAGCCCATTAAATATTTCACGTGCAAATACCACAGCTGCTAATAACTTAGTAACCGTAACCAATGGAGCCAATGCAACGTTTACGGCAATGACGGTAGGAGTAGATACTACCAATTTAAAATCATTTTTGAATAATAAAATTACAATAACTAGTAGTGCCCCACTTTCAGGCAATGGAACGAGTGGAAGTCCATTAAGCTTAACAAGTAACAACACAACTGCTGGTCAATTAGTAACAGTGACCAATGGAACGGGTGCTTCATTGACTAATATGCAAGTAGGAGTAGATACAGCTGCTTTAAAAACATTTGTAAATGGACGTACAACCGTTTCAAATTCGTTTAACACCTCTACAAGAGCCTTGTCAACTACAGTTAATGGAATAACTTCAAATGCTGTAACTATTCCAACAACAAATGACAGTACCACGGCAAGCAATGGTTTAAATTTAAATGGAAAAGATGTACGATTGGGAGGAACGTTAACAATGCCAACCACAATAACTCAAGGTTCAAACTTGATGACTTTTACTGGTGCTCCAACTATAGCAAATACTGGAATTGTAACATTGAGTAATACCGCAACAGGTTCAAATGGAACGGTCTTATTAGATATGTTAACGCCAAATTCTGATGTTTCATACTATCGCTTAGGAAAATCTACCACATTTGGAAATAGTGCAGAAATCACATTTAGAACGGTAGGCAATAATAGTGATTCCAACTCATTAAGCTTAGGGTTTTTCAATAGTCAGTATCTTTTAAATTTAACAAAAAATGGTAATTTAGGAATAGGTTCAAATTTATTTATTCCTACTCAAAAATTAGATGTAGATGGTGGTGCAAGAATTAGAAATATAGCATCAGGAGCAGCAGGTGATAGTATTGTTACTGTGGATGTTAATGGAGTTTTAAGAAAAAGAAATATATCTGCCGTTGTTAAGGGTGATAATTGGGGGATCCAAACTGTAGCGGTTTCTTCACCTCTTACAGGAAATGGAACTAGTGGAAGTCCATTGGGAATTTCTACAAATAATACTACTGCGGGTCAATTAGTTACTGTTACTAATGGAAATGGAGCTACCTTGACAAATATGCAAGTAAGTGTAGATACTTCAGCATTGAAAACTTTTGTAAATGGAAGAACTACAAATACTTTGACCGCTAGTTCAAATTCTATATCGAATACAACAAATGGTGTTGTTGCAACTTTAACTCCATCCGCTGGAACACTTTCTACAAAATTTTTAGGATTTGATGCAAGTGGAAATTTGGTAACTGATACCGCTATTACAAGTATAGTGAATATTTATAATTCAGATGGAACATTGACAGGAAATAGAACAGTAACTCAAGGTGGAAATTCATTGACATTTAATACAACACCAACAACAGATTATACTGCAGGAGTAAATATTTATAATAATGCAATTGGCAATCCTGGAGTTACGATTCTTAATATGATTTCACCAAATTCTGACACTTCTTTTTATAGAATTGGAAAAAGTATTTCTACAGGAAATGTAGCAGAAATTTCTTATACTCATAGAGGAACCAATAATGATACCAATAGACTTAGTTTTGGATTTCATTCATCTCGCTACTTGTTGAATTTAATGAAAAATGGTAATTTAAGTGTTGGAAATATCATTGCAACAGAAAAATTAGATGTAGATGGTGGTGCGAGAATTAGAAATTTGGGTGTAGGAGCAAGTTCGGATAGTATCGTAACGGTAGATGGAAATGGTGTATTAAAAAGAAGAAATATCAATTCTGTTTTATCTGGAGCAACAACAAATACATTGTCAAGTACTACCAATACTATGACCAATACTACAAATGGAGTTTCTGCTAGTGCATCTATCATTAATTCAAATGTGCTATCCGTTTCTGGGAATACAATTTCAAGTACTATTAATGGAGTTGCTTCAAATAGTGCTACTTTGAGTAATATTTATACAGCAGATGGGACTTTGACAGGAGAAAGAACCGTGACTAATAATGGAAATGTTCTGAATTTTGTAGGTAGTGGACCTTCTGGTTTCCCTATTCGATTAAAATCTGCTCAAGCTACAAGTTCTGAAATTTCTCTTGGAATTTATGACAGAAATTCGGACACGAAAGGTTGGATGATAGGAAGTAATACGTATAATGGCGTAGCTAATGCAAACGGAAATTTATCGAGAGAGCTTCATTTTGCTACTTTGGGATTTGCAAATTCAGGAGTGAAAATGAAAATAGATTCGGCAGGTAATGTTGGAATTGGAAGAAATACCGATGCTGCGGTTCGTCTAGCCGTTCAAGGTGGTATTGCTGTTGGAAATGGAAATTTTGCAATAGATTCTACTTATGTTCAAGATAATAATTTTGTAACATTTAGACACAATGGTACTTCGGAGGATTTTATTGGATATAGAAATAACACGTTTTATTTTGCAGACTGTCCAGGTGGCTCAGATATTACGAATCCAAATGTAATGGTTCTTGGTAATTTAGGTGTAGGAAATACAACACCAGTTGCAAGACTACACGTGACAGGAAATGCACGAATCACCTCTATGTCTTTAGGTGCTGCTACCGATAGTATTGTAGTTGTAGATGGAAATGGAGAGTTGAAAAAAAGAGCTTCATCTTCAGTAGCCACTTCTAATCAATTATCTGCATCGCTTTCTGCTACAGTGCCTGCGCTTTCTATAGGAGATGTTGGTAGTGTTACTGTTACTATTGCAGGGGCTGCCATTGGTGATGCTGTAATCGTAAATCCTACGAGCGATTTACCAGCAGGTGTAGTAATAGCATATAGCCGAGTATCTGCAGCTAATACTATTAAAATAGGATTCTCAGGAACAGGTTCATCAAGTGCTTATTCTCAAATTTTTGATATTAAAGTAATTAAGTAATAAAATAACTAAAAATATAAATATGAAAAAGAATAGTTTTATTAAAATAAGCCTAATAATGGCTTTTATAACAGTTTTTTCGTCTATTCAATCCCAAAATGTAGGGGTAGGAACCACATCGCCTTTAAGCAAACTTCATATTAGAGGCCAATTGCGGGTAGATACACTTTTGTCTGGAGTCAATACAGATTCTTTACTAACAGTAGATAATAATGGCGTATTTAGAAGAAGAAATGCAAGTTTTTTTAATACAAATATATATAATGCAGACGGTATTTTGACAGGAAATAGAAGTGTTTTTATGGGCACAAATTCACTAGTATTTGATACAACTACATTTTTTCTCAATCCTTCAACGAATAGAGTAGGAGTAGGAACAAATGCACCTTTAGAAGTTTTGGATGTAAGGGGAAATGCCCAGTTTGGTACAAATGACACAACCAATTTTATTGCGTTTAGAGGATTGACAGCAGATGGAAACGGTGGGTATGGATTTACATATATTGGTAATAGATTATATAGCGGTTCGGATAAGTCGGAATTAGTGATTTATCAAGGAAATGACGCTGATAATGCTGGAGGACCAGATAGAATCCGTTTAATGTCTGGGGAACACAGATTTCAGACAACAAATGTGAATATTTTGAATACAACATTTCCTACCATCGCTAGAGATACCAATTTTATTGATAGAATGATTATCAAAAGTGATGGTAAAATAGGCGTGGGAACTTCCTCTCCTTCTGATTTATT
>JBIPPG010000038.1:0-12456 GCA_044368545.1 Chitinophagales bacterium
CGTAGCAATTAATATATCCGTACCATTTTTCAACTCATTGGTTTGCGAATGCTGTTTTACCCCTCCAAAAATTACGGCATTGCGGAGTGGCAAATGCTTTCCATATACATCAAAACTCTCTCCTATTTGAATCGCTAATTCTCTTGTGGGCGTTACGATTAGGGCACGAACATTTCGTTTTCCCTCTTTTTTATTTTGGTGCAATAATTGTAAAATCGGAATGGCAAAGGCGGCTGTTTTACCAGTACCTGTTTGCGCACAACCCATTAAATCGGTTCCTTTGAGGACAATAGGAATTGATTGTTGTTGAATTGGAGTAGGATTTGTGTAACCTTCTTCTTTTAAGGCTTTTTGTATAGGATCTATTATTTGTAAGGATTGAAAATCCATTTGTTCTTTGGTCAAAATATATTGTTTTTCTTATTAAATAAGCACGCAAGATACGGATAAATCAGCCAAGATCGTTTTTAAATAAAAAAGCCCCCAATTTCTTGAGGGCTTTCAGCTTACCAATTATTATCTTTTCTTATTTTCATCCACGCTGTTTGTGCTTTTTCCAATTCCTTTTCCAATTTTTTCAAATTTTCTATTTGTAAGTTTCCAGGGCTGGATTCCTGACTGCAAATCTTGGAATACAACTCGGTGATTTCCTCTCTCAAACGTTTTTCATCGGCAAAAATGGATGAATTTTTCGTAGCTAATAAGGTGTTTTTGAACGATGCAATAGAATCGATATCTTTTTGAATACCTTTTGCTTTCAAATTCATTTCTACGGCCGTTACCGAATCTACCAAAATCGCCAATCTTTCGTGCATATTCATACATTGTTTGGCTGCCGCAAATTGTTTGTTGCAATCTTCCAAGGTCATTGTACTTTTTGGATTTAATTTGACATTCATTTTTCGTTCAAACGTGCTGTCGCCTATTTTGAAGACAATTTTATACATCCCAGGCAAAACTTTTGGTGCTATAAACCCACCATAATCGGGTTTTGAGCCTCCTTTAGCTACTTTTGGCGGTGTAATGCGCATATCCCAATTCACTTCATTGATGCCTTTTTTATTGCTTCCCTCCATTTTTCTAATCACAGAATCTTTCATATCTTTTACCATTATTTCTACATCGCCCGAAATCATTCTTTTTTTCAAATAATACTTAAAGGCTACGGATACGTCTTTATTGGGTGCTTCCCAACCTAGATTTAACGGAAATCCAGAAATGAAATTTCCATACGAAATATCCGAATCTGCTATTTCAAAAACATAAATCGTTTTGGAAGCGGTAATGCTATCCATAGCTCTCATAGGCTCTATATCACGCAACACTATCAAGCCATTTCCATGCGTAGCTACTAGCACATCATGTTCTTTTGGATGAATTTGAATATCGCGCACCATAGCCATTTCATTCATATTGTTTTTGAATTTAAACCACGTTTTACCTGCATTTGTACTAATCCACAATCCTCTTTCCGTTCCCAAAAACAACAAGTTTTTGTTCTTTGTATCCTCTTTTATCTTGCTAGCAAATCCTTTCAAATCGGGCGTACTTAATTTGGTCCATGTTTTTCCTAAATCGGTACTTTTGGCCACATAGGTATTAAAATCGCCATAAAAATGATTGTCAAACGTAGCATAGATTACATTTTTATCAAACTTAGACAATTCAATACTTGTAATCCAAGTTTGCGCAGGAATACCTGTTTGCGCATAATTTGCACTTACATTTTTCCAAGTTAATCCTGCATCTGTGGTGATTTGCAAATTTCCATCATCCGTTCCTACGGCTATCATATTTTCATCCAATGGACTTTCGGTCAACGTATAAATAGTACAATGATTTTCGGCCGAAGTATTATCTGCACTCAATCCACCACTTTGCTCTTGTTTCAATTTCAACGGGTCGTTTGTAGTCAAATCGGGTGAAATTCGCTTCCAATCTTTACCTTGATTAGTGGATTTGTACAAATATTGCGCTGCCATATATAAGTTTTTAGGATTTTTAGCTCCCAAAACCAATGGCGTATTCCAGTTATATCTCAATTTCTCTTCTTTGTCGGTCACTGTAGGTTGAATAGGATTGCCTTTCCCCGTAGCCAAATCGATGCGATAGGCATTGCCACCTTGATACTCCGCATAAGCGGTTTTCCCGTCTGAATCGGCCTGAACCCAGAATCCATCACCCCCAAAAAGCGCACGCCACGAACCATTATTAACCCCTCCAAAATCTTGTGAAGGCGCCATGTGGCTACCATTGTCTTGCAAACCTACATAGACATTATAAGGCGTTTTGAAATCATAGGTCGCATGATACAATTGCCCTACTGGAATATTTGGCAAAAACAACCAAGAAGCCCCTCTATCATTACTCAAATAAACACCGCCATCGGTTCCCACCCATAATTGATTGGTATAATTAGGGTTGATCCACAAGGCATGATGATCGCTATGCAGCCATACGCCTTCGTTTGACGCTTCTGTAAACGATTTTCCTGCATCATTGCTTATAGAAAATTCAAATGCAGGACGATACACTCTATTGTCATCCTTAGGGTCAAAAGCAATGGTGCTAAAATAAAAAGGTCTAGCTTCTACATTCAATGTTGCCGATTGTTTTGCCCAAGAAAGTCCGCCGTCATTACTTTCATACAATCCCGTAACCTTGGATTCTACAATAGCCAAAATATGATTGGGTTTGCTAGGCGAAAGTGCCAAAGCAATTCTTCCCATATCGCCTTCGGGCAAGCCTTTTGTGATTTTTGTCCACGTCTTTCCGCCATCCATCGATTTGAAAAGTCCACTTCCTTTTCCGCCCGAATTAAAAGAAAATGGCGTACGTCTAAACTGCCACGTTGTAGCCAAAAGCTCGTTTGGATTATTTGGATTCATCACAATATCGGCACAACCTGTACTATCATTTACAAATAAAATTTTGTTCCACGTTTGCCCGCCATCTTCGGATTTGTACAAACCTCTATGCGCGCTGTTGCTCCACAAAGGACCCGGAGCGGCTACATATACTACTTTTGAATTATTAGGGTCGATGAGGATTTTGCAAATATGTTCCGTGCTATCCAGCCCTATTTTTTTCCAATTGCCGCCGCCATCTTGCGACACATACATCCCTTCGCCATAGCTTACGGTATTTCGCATATTGGATTCGCCTGTTCCTACAAAAATGGTTTTTGGATTTTTTTGGTCAATAGCTATCGCTCCAATAGATTGACAATATTTCTCAAATTTATTTTTAAATGTAGCACCGCCATTTTCCGTAATCCATACGCCACCGCCCGCAGTTCCTACTACTATTTTCTTAGGATCATTAAATATGCCTTCTATAGCCGTAATACGTCCGCTCAACGTTCCTGGGCCATACCAAACGCCTTGAATATTATTAAACGTGGACGAATTGATACCGTCTTGCGCGTTTGATTGCAAGGTAAAAAAAGTCAATAGCAAACTAATTTGAAGTAATTTTTGATTCATACTTTTAGATTTATAAGTTTATAAAAAAAGGCAAGCTTTGAGTCAAAACTTGCCTTTATATGTTTGTTTAATTTAAAAAAAATTATTTTTTAGCTATTTCAAACAAAGAATCTTTCAATTCAGTATTAATTGTATATTTTAACACTTTCATAGCGCCCATTTGTCCTGTCATAGAAAAAGGCAATGTATATCCATCTACTTTTTTGAAATTTCCAAAATCTTGATTTCCATCCATTTCTTTTCCATTTACTTCAAATTTTTCATTTTCTCTAATGATTTGGTATGATTCTTTGTCAATGAAAAAACGTTTTTCTTTTTTATTTGGATATACACATAAGATTTTGAAGCACATCGTTCCTTCTACTTCTTCTTCACCTTGCAATTCCAATTTCAAACCTTTTTCTTTCCAACCAATGAATTCTCCAGCCAAATCAAATTGTGATTGCATAGAAGTTACCATTTCAGCTGGCATAGCCTCAGGTGCTTTTTGACCTTGTACTGGAAAAAACATAGCACCTTCTTTTGTATTTACAACCATATTGTTGTCCATTCCCATAATAGTCATTTCCATACGGAATCCTTTATTATTAGAAAGATATGTTTTCATTGGAATTTTTTGTCCACCGGCATCCATTTCTAACTCAGTCACTACGGTTTTTAATTTTGCAAGTGCCTCTTTTCCGCCTCTGGCTTCTATATTTTTATTGATAACTTCATCCAAAGTTTGAGCTTTCATCTGAAACGCAGCTACTGCCATTAGGCATACGATTACAATTTTTTTCATTTTTTTAATTTTATGTTATTTTGAAATTAGATACGAAAGTAAATAAAAAGTTACAAATTCTACAGAATAATTTTTGTAAAACTATTGTATATTCAAAATTATAATAAATTTATTCTTTTTTTAATTCTCGTATGTATATAAATATTTTTTTTAGATTATCTACATTGTCAAAATTAATCAAAAACTCAAGTCCTTTTGAAAATCCAACTGAATTTTGTTTTATCTGCTCTACTGTTTCAGTTATGGTCTTAATATGACTCAATGAATCTTTAGTCTCTTTTGTTGTTATTACCATATCCATGGATATATTAGCTCCATTCAAAAAAGTACTTGCCTGAGATTGTGCTTTTACTTGTGCTACTCGATTCATAACAGATTCACTCGAGTATTTAGCTTTTTCTATGCTTATAACCGAAACTAAATACTGATGATTATAATCATCAACAATCTTTACCCCTTCAAATGGTGAAGACATATACATTCGCTTTAAGAAATTACTGAATGACGTTTTATCTTCATTGAAAGATTGAGATTTTGCACTTAAAGTAAGTATCAAATTTAGGACTAATATTAGTTTTTTCATTTCTTTTTTATTTTATTGATTCTTGATTGCTGAATTTCTTTAATCATCTCTCCAATTTTTTTAAACTCGTCAAATGTAAAATAATTGGTTTTTGCGTTATTACACCAATAGCATGCCAAAGCTAAATTATTTATATCTGTTCCATAGTTTGTAATCAAGGGGTTAATTCGATCAAGTTCTAATCTCTGCCCCCTTTTACCTCCCCTAGTTGACTTTGGATAATTATTAAACAAGAGCAATGATTCACTTGATGTCAAACCACAATAATCACAACAACCATTTTTGGAATCATACCATTTTTGAAAATCTTCAATATCTATTTGCTTTATACCTGTTTTAGATTTATACAATCTTTTTACTTCCTCACTTATATTGTTACTGTATAGCGTTTTTTTTCTTCCCATAACTAAAATATATTTTATTACACAATACTAATTATAATTAAATTTGACCTAATCATTTATTTTAATATCTGTAAAATCAATTGGCTTAACACTATATCCTGACATAATCTCTAATTCCTTTAAAGTCTTATATTCATCCCATGAAAACAATCCGACCACTATTCCAGTTTTTGGGAACAATAATCCTGAGATAAAATATCCTTCTCCATAAATTGATTTATGAGAATTTGAAGAAGTTCTACTTTTAATTTTATGAGTCCCATCTAATACATAAAACCCCCTAATGTATTCTTCCCATTTGGTGAATATACTTGCCAATAAAGCGACTGAATTCTCATTGCGAAGATTAAACAAATAATCTTTTCTATTATATTTAACTTTTATTGAATTCAAACGTTTATTTAACTTATTGTAGTTTACAATCTCTGTAGAAGTCATATTTATAGCAGTCAAAGTATTAATAAAATAATTAGCACAAATTTCCATATTTTTATTAGCAATCACTTCGACACTTAAACCAATTTTCCATTTATCATTTTCATTATCTATACTTTTTGGATCTTCGACTTTAAGATTAAAATCAAAAGATGTTTGCAGATATTTAAGTACAATGTCAGTTAAACTTGATACAGTTTTTAATTCAGCGTCTTCGTTTATTTTAAATTGTTTAATATTTTCCGCGAATAAATTGCCATTTACTATTATACTCATTCCTTTTCGTTCAACAAACGATGTCAATTTAGTAACAGAAACGGTTGCCTTTAATGTTGAAGCATATCCACCATTAGGTATCTGTACTTCTGATATTATATCAAACTTTTGAATATTTCCATTACTTATTGATACAATTTCATCTTTTACTAAGTTATCATTAAGTATTTCCGTCTTGGAAGATATAAACGTTCCAAATGCCTGCTCAATGGCACTTCGTAATGCATTTTGCTTCGCTTCATCTTGTGTTTTTCCTTGACCGCTCACAACAAGGGTTACAGTTTTGTCGTCTTGAGAAAAGGCACTTAAATTTAATATAAGTGCTACATATAATATTAGTTTTTTCATATTTTTAAATACTTTACTTTATCTATACAGCCAAAATCTATTGAGATTATATATTCTGTGAGTTCTTGGTAATGGATTATTTATATCATAACAAAAAGAGAACTCTTTAAATTTTATGTTGAACAATTGAGAGTTATCATGATTATTTTGATGGTCTAAAAATTTATTTAATGCGTTTGAATTTGCAAGTGGATTTAAATCATTATGCATTTGATTAATCAATTTAGGATTTTGATTAATAATAAATGCGCTATCAGATGGTTCTAATTTCTTCCATTCTTTTATCTTAGCAACTATGTATCTATTTCTGGTTCTTGCATCTATAGTAAAAAGCATTAGAGGATAGTTTTCGTCGCCATTTTTATAATTTTTATGAATGCCTTCGAGATAACCAAATTGCCAATCTCTTCCTTTTTTATCTTTTAGTATGAATGAATTATTAAATAACCATTCCTCAAATCCAAAACCATAAATTCTTTCATGAATATTATTTCTTGATTTACCAATGCTACCTGAAGGATAAGACCATTCATTAACATTGAAACTAAGTCTTGCAGCAATTACTTTCATACATTATTTTTTATTTTATTTTTTTGACAAAAATTTTAGTTGTTTTCGATAATTTTTCTTCAGAAAATATGGCTGCGAATGTGCAATAGTAATCTTTTTTGCCTAACCTTAGTTCTCCAATTAAATTTTTACTATTGTATATATTCATATTGCCAGGATAATTAGTTTTATGTCCATCATTTTGAAGACCATATTCACAATATTCTCTATAATAAGTTCCAGTTTCTGTGAAGTAAGTCTTTCGATCTAAAAAAATTTTACTATTAGTTAGATCAGAGAGATACTCGAAATAAATTGCCTGAGATGGAATTTTCCATGTATTATATGATTCTTGCGCTTCACTAATAAAAATAAAATCTGGGAACCCTGGTTTAAATCGATCCCCTAAATTTCTATTATACCAGTTTTTAGTATTTTTAAAGGTGTCTAGATTTGTTTCGACTTCAAAATTATGAATATATTGATTTGACTTAATAAAAAGATTCTGAAAGGCCACTAGAGTTTTATAATTTCTAAAAAAGTACTTATTTTCTTTATTATTGATCCTTAAAACATAAATATCTTTGTTTAATTTGATATAGTTTTCTTGTTCTTGTAAAGACATCGCAATGGACTTAATAGTTGAAAAGAAAAAGTCAACAAACATGTCAAAGTTACTATTTGGAGATATTTTTATATTCATTAATACTTCATAATCATCTTTTTTAAATTCATATCCTTCAGCTTTTTTTGGTTCACTAGCTTCTATAGAAAAGTCCAATGAATTTGATAATATTTCATTAGAAGTTTCACAAAGATTTAAAATGGCTTTGTATTCTGCTTCCTCATTTAATTTTTGCTGTTTAATATTTGCTCCAAAAAGTGATCCTTTAAATTCCACCTCAACTCCTTTACTCTCAACAAACGATGTCAATTTAGTAACAGAAACGGTTGCCTTTAATGTTGTCGCATATCCACTATTAGGTATTTGTACTTGTGAAATTATATCAAATTTTTGAATATTTCCATTACTTATTGATACAATTTCATCTTTTACTAGATTATCATTAAGTATTTCTGTCTTAGAAGATATAAAAGTACCAAATGCTTGTTCTATAGCACTTCGCAGTGCATTTTGCTTTGCTTCATCTTGTGTTTTTCCTTGACCGCTAACAACAAGAGTTACGGTTTTTTCATCTTGTGAAAAGGCAATTAAATTTATTATAAGTGCAAAGATTAAAATTAGTTTTTTCATGTTTTATTTTTTTAATTTAAGCAATATTAACAACAAGTATGGCAAGATACATTTTCTATATTTAAAATATTTACGGCAAACATTTCAGCCTGCTCTGGCGTGCTAAATGGACCAATCCAAGCACCATTTCTTCCCGGTTCTTTGCCAATATCTCTGCCTGAGCCCCAAGCGCAAAAGCCACATGTATGAATATGCACTTTTATGTCTTTCAATTTTTTATTTGGATCGTTGTAATAAAGATAATATCCTCTTTTGTCAATTAGAATTTTATACTTTTTGCTCTCAGGATCTAATGAATTATTAAGCTCAATTAGTTTATTGTTAGTCATAAGTTACTTCCAATTAATATTGTTATAAGTTACCGTTTTAGGTTGATTTTTTGCATATTCTACTGCTACCTCTCGATACGCATTTACACGTATTTTATCTAATTCATAATTTCGTAGAGATTTATTTTCGTTAGAAACAGCATCACGTTTTGATTGATTTTCTCTATAAGTATCATCACGCTTCGATTTTTCTTCTGCTATTCTCACCTTTTCTTTTTGCATCGCAATTTTATCCGCATACTGTTTCATCTTAAACTGCCATCTTGCTTTTTCATCGGCTTTCAACTTAGCATCTATTGTATTTATAAAAGCATTAACTTCTGGCTGGCATGAAGCCATAGGATTAATAGTATTTAATATATCACCCGCTTTCTCAGCTCCGCTTGGATTTTGGGCTGCTGCCCAAGCTGTTTTAGCTTGATTGAATTTCATTTTACAATCTGCATTTACTTTTTGCTGGTAAACAGTTGATAATGTATCCAAACATTTAAAATAACATTCTTGACAAACATCTGGTACCAAGGTAAGTTTATAAATGGCTTCCTCATATTTTTCTTGTTTTGCCATAGAAATTGCTTCTTTAATAATAAAATCGCAATTTGTTGCATAATAGCTGATAATCTTGTTCTTGCCTTCTTCTAAAAATTGAGTAATTTCTTTGTTCTTTGGATTAATATTTTTAAAGGCATCAATTAAAGCCTTATTTTCATTTGTACCAACACCTTTCAGACTTATTGTTGCGTTTGAGAAAATAGTATTGGTAACAGCGTCTCCCACAAATAAGATCAAGTCTAAATTTTGGGCAATCATTTGTGGAGGGCCTGCTATAATATCTTTTGTACCTACGTTTATATTAGCTGTAATAATAAATCGTGGATTTATCTGGCTACCGCCCATTCCGTTATTGCTCGCTATTTGACTTAATTTACTCTCTAATTGGCTTTTTGCCTCGGCAGGAATTCCTATATTATCAGGCAAATATGTATTTAAAACGATTCTACCAAAATCATTTAAATTAACTTGAGCATTACATACTGAAGTTAATAAAATTATATAAATAATTAAAATGTTCTTTTTCATATGATTATTTTTCTCCTAAGATTAATATAGCTTCTCCCAAACCTCTAGTCATTAATTTAACTTCAAAATTAAATGGTGCTGTTTTTAGGTATTTCTGTAATCCTTTAGCAAATTGACGGGCATCCATGGCTTTATTGTTAATGTCATATAAAGGAATTCGAACTTGTTCAAAACGCATTTTGTTTTCAGAGGATTCACTGAGATTAAATCTACCTTTTACGGAATTCTCTTGCATCCATTTATTAATATGATCTGTAAGTTCCTCAGAATTAATTTCTGTTTCAAAGTTTTTATCCCAATTTTGCCATTTTTTTAAATTTATTATGATTTCACGTCCATTAAGAGCCATATCATCAAAATGAGACTGCAATTGAACGGCAAAAGGATCGATATTATTTAATATGGCATTTTGCAATTGAACTGGAAGCAATTCATTACTAACAACACTATTTCCAGAAGATGCCGCAATTCTTTTATTTGTACATGCATCAAAAGCCTCCAAAACAAATGAAACAGACTTGCCTTGTTCGGTTTTATTTATTTTCCACCAAATTTGAATTAAAATATCTGCCTTGGCTGTGTTTTTTAACTTATCTAAGGGGCTTTCAGCAATTAATGCACCACTTGCCGTACTTGAGGTCATATTATCCTCTGCTTTTCTTGCTTCAATTGATTTTAGTTCTTGTTCCGCATCTTTTAAAGGAAAACCTTTATTAATCATCAATTCTCCAATCTTACTTATTACTTGCCCTATTTCATTATCTTCTTGGAAGACTTGTTTATAATTTGGAACTTTTATCTTTGTTCCTTGATTGTCAAATTCAGTCATAAAGTAGCGTTGTTCACACCAATTATCGCTTGGTAGTATCATTAATGTAGGTTTTTTGGCTTGACCAAATAAAATTACATTACATAACACAAAAAATATCGATAAAAATAGATTTTTCATATATTAAATTTGTAAAAAGATTAAAAAATATTATTGAGCGGTTTTAAAATGCCTTTATTTTGTAGGTAACTTTGAAGGGCATTTTTATTTATTTTAAAACTGACGTTTTGATGATTTTCATTTTTAGCATAATCTGAAATTGGAGTTATAAAATTCTTCCAGTCTCCATTATTAGCGTAAAATTTCTTACTGATTTTATTAAATTTAGCCAAATCAGTTGCGGGAATAATAGAATATTGTGTTTGACAATTTTGTGAGGCAAAACCTTTTGTTAAAACTTGAGCTAAAGCAGATTTATAAATATCATCCAGTGAATATTGATTTTTATTTTCAATTGACACCAAAATAAAACCTTGTTCTGAAAGACCTTTGCATTCAAAATGGTTTATATTCTTTACTGTTTTACAAGAAAAAATGAAAAAGAAAGCCAATAAAACAAAAGGAATTTTTGATTTCATATTTTTTTTGATGCAAATATAAAGATTTTCTTCTTAATATTTAATTAATATTAACCTTTCTTTTAACTAAATATTCTACAAAATATTTTTTTTGCCTATTGCTATCAATTCTTTGAATGAATCTGGTTCTAAACTAGCACCGCCTATCAATCCACCCCAAATATTGGCTTGCGAAAATAAGGCTTCGGCATTGGAAGTATTGCAGCTACCGCCATACAAAAGGGGTATTTGCGAGGCTATTTCTACACCATATTTTTCTTGTAAAAATTCAAAAATAAACAAATGTACTTCTTGTGCTTGTTCGGTGCTGGCGGTTTTTCCTGTACCAATAGCCCATACGGGTTCATAAGCGATATATATTTTTTGAGCATCTGCCGGAGTCAAATCGCCCAATCCTAGCTCCAATTGTTTTTTAATAACCTCAAAAGTCTTTTCCGTTTCGCGTTCTTCTAGTGTTTCTCCTATACAAAAAATAGGGGTAATCTGGTGTGCAAGGCATTGTTTTATTTTCTGAAAAATCAGTTCGTCTGTTTCGTGATAATAGCTTCTTCGCTCGCTATGACCTACTATGCAGTATGGAATATCTAGCGATTGTATCATACTCGCTGATATTTCACCCGTAAAAGCACCATTATTATTTTCGCTGACATTCTGCAAGGATAATTTCACCAAAGAATTTGAGAATTTACTTTTTATTTGCGATGCAAAAATAGCAGGCAATCCTATTATAGCCTCCACATTATTCAAGCTTAACGACTCCATTGCTTCAAAAAAAGCAATAGCTTCGACCATCGTTTTGTTCATTTTCCAGTTTCCCGCTACTATGATTCTATTCTTCATAAATTTAGATTTTACTTACTCATCTGTTTTAATTTTTAAATCCTTTACTTTTTTGTCTTAACACAAAAAAGTAACAAAAAAAGTCAAGCCCTACAAAACGAGCCTTAAAATTATCGCCTCAAAAGCTAAATGAAACGAATGCTCCCTTTGGTCGCCATTTCATTTTACGCTTTTTTCGTTGTAATTTTTACAGACTCTTATTTGATGGGCATTCAAGATATTAATATAATTTTTACTTTAAAATATTAATAAATTTTTAGTTCTCCGATTTGGTCAAAAAGAAATTTTAAAATTTGTCTTTCTCTTTCTTCCAATTTCAATCCTCTACGGGCTTTCATTCGTTCTATCGTTTCTATCCCTTTTTCCAATTGATATATTTCAGTATTATCAATACTACACCAACTAAAAGAAGGGATATGCTTGGATGGAAATCCCGCCCCAAATATATTGCTACAAATACCTACTACCGTACCAGTATTGAGCATTGTATTGATGCCTGTCTTGGAATAATCGCCCATAATCAAGCCACAAAATTGCTGTCCTGTAGACATCATTTTTTCTTGTCTGTAATTGTATATATCTACCAGCGAATAATTATTTTTTAGATTGGAACAATTGGTATCGGCTCCCAAATTACACCACTCACCTATAACCGTATTTCCAATAAAACCATCATGCGCT
>JBIPPG010000039.1:0-12415 GCA_044368545.1 Chitinophagales bacterium
GTTTTTTCAACGAAAGCGCTGGCTTTCAAAGTCTTTTGATTATGAAAATAAATGGGTAGGCGTTCAAATGTTCATTGCACTGATTGCCAATTTGATGGTGGTTTTTTCAATCATAATTGGTTTTTTCCAACCTTTATTATTCATTTTTGTGCTCTGGAAAATGCTCATTGATTCAGCATTTCTTTTAAGTCAACAGATTTTTTTTAATCTCAAAAAAAACTACGTTTGGTTTGGTTTAAGTCTATGGTTGTATCCTTTTTATGTACTTTGGCTTTCGTTTGATTTTTTCAAATCTAAACTATTCAATAAATAAAACCAAGCCTTTCAAATAGCTACTTTCAGGATGAAACAAATTGATAGGATGGTCTTCGGGCTGCGTCAATTGTTCAATAATACGCACATTTCGTCCCGCCTCAATTCCTGCTGCCGTAACAGTATCTTTGAATGTTTGCGCATCTATCACTTGCGAGCAAGAAAATGTAAGCAAAATCCCATTGGGTTTGATATGCTTAATAGCTTGAAGGTTAATTTTTTTATAGCCTTGAATCGCCTTGTGTTTTGCCGATAAATGCTTAGCAAATGCGGGTGGATCCAGTACAATTACATCAAAATTGTGCGACATACTTTTCAAATATTCTACCGCATCGGCTGTAATTGCTTCGTGTGGTGCTCCAAAATTCAATTCAAAATTTTTGACACAAATTTCATTGGCAGCACGCGAAGCATCTACAGAAATCACTTGACTTGCGCCCGCTTCCTGTGCATACATCGAAAATCCACCTGAATAAGAAAATAAGTTAATGACGTTTTTATCTTTTACATATTTTTGGAGTGCTTTTCTGTTGTTGCGTTGGTCTATAAAAAAGCCCGTTTTTTGTCCTTCTTCCCAGTCAATCAGAAATTTCAGACCATTTTCATATAAGGGTTCTTCTTTTTTTGCACCTACAATATAACTTTTCAAATTGGCTTCTTTGGTTACATCCTCGCTTTTATCAAAAATAGCGAGCGAATCGCCATAAATCGCAACTAATATCTTGGCAATATCTTGTATATGCGAATACATCCCTACCGAATGGCATTGGATAACTGCTGTACCACCATAAATATCTATGATTAAGCCCGAAAGTCCATCGCCTTCGCCGTGAATAAGTCTGTAAATATTCGTATTTGGATTATTTATCAATCCCAATTGCTGACGCAAAGCAAATGCAGCACGAATTTTTCGATCAAAAATTGCAAAAACATCTGTCTCATTTGAAAATTCGAGAACACGAACGGCTATAGAACCGTGGAAAAAATGACCAATAGCCAATGCCTCATTATGTTCATCGGTTACCTGAACCAAATCGCCATTTTTCAGTTGACTAACATCAGAATATAGCGCACCCGAAAAAATCCAAGGGTGTTTTCTATACAAAGACGACGCGCGATTTTTCTTGAGTTTTACAGATGGAATTTGAGGCATAAAAGGAATATAGAGTCTAAAATTAAAGATTACAAAACTAAAGATTCTATCATAAAGTAGTTTTATTAATTTATTTTAGGAATTTTTAAAGAAACCACATACAATATTTTGACTATATTTGCATTAACTAATTGGAAAAATTATTTAAACATTATTAATTCAATCAAAATGAAGTTAAGATTTATACTAGCAGCATTATTATTATCTACTTTAACCATTTTTGCACAAGCAAAAAAAGAGCCTTTTAAATTGAAAATCAAAGCAAAAGGTCTCGAAAATAAATATTGTCTTCTAGCCAATCACATGGGAAGCAATAAGTACAAAATTGATTCTTTGCCTTTTGACAAAAAAGGAGAAACTCAATATGTAGACAAAGAAGATAAAATCAAAGGAGGAATTTATATGATTGTATTTCCTACGATGGGAAATAATTATGTAGAGTTTTTGGTTTCCAAAAAAGAAATGAATATGGAACTTATTTTTGATTCCATTAATATCAATAAAGTTCAAATAAAAAACAGTGTAGAGAATGATTTTTTCTATTCCGAAATTAAATTTGTAGAGCCATTGTACAAAGAAATGAATGACCTCAAAGGGAAGTTTGGAGCTGCCAATACAACGGAAGAGGAAAAGAAAAAAATAGAAGAGCGTATGAAACAAATGGACAAAATGATCCAGGATAAGCGCGACAACGTTATTAAAACCAATCCAACATTGCTTTATTCAAAAATTATGAAAATGATGAAGGATATTGATGTGCCAGATGCACCCAAAAAAGCAGATGGAACACTTTTGGATTCAAATTTTCAATACAATTATTACAAATCTCATTATTGGGATAATATAGACTTGAATGATGACAGACTTCTTTATACGCCTGTATTTGAAGGAAAATTCAAAACATTTTTTGATAAAATTGTCTTGAAACATCCCGATACTTTAAAAGTAGAAATTGACAATTTATTAGGAAAAATCAAAGATCCTAATTCTATGATGAATCGTTACTGCTTGGGTACTTTGATAAATGATTTTGCCAATAGCAAAATTATGGGACAAGATGCGTTGTATGTTCATTTGGTACGTAATTATTATCAAAAAGGTAAAGCGCCTTGGACCGATAGTGCTACCATAAAAAAGATGCAATACGATGCTGACGATATTGAGCCACTTTTAATAGGGAAGGTAGCACCTAATTTTGCAGCTTTTGACACCACATTGGTTAAATCAAGCCAATTGTATGATATGAAAAGCGAATATAAAGTATTGGTGTTTTGGAATCCAGATTGTGGACATTGCAAGAAAGAAATTCCTAAATTGGATAGCGTTTATACCGATTTATTAAAACGAAATACAGATGTATTTGCCGTAAGCACAATTACTGACAAGGGAAATAATATTGAAGATTGGAAAAATTTCATCAAAAACAATAAGTTGAGATTTAAAAATTATGCCGATCCAAAATTCCAAATGAATCCATTATTCTTGGTATTGTATCACATCAAAGCTACACCAGAGTATTTTATCTTGGATAAAAACAATAAAATTATAGCCAAAAAATTGGCTCCAGACCAAATGCCAGGGTTTATTGATAACTATAACAAATCATTAAAATAAAATTATATGTTGAAAGAATTTAAAGCCTTTGTATTTAGAGGCAATGTATTAGACTTAGCAATTGCTACAATTATTGGAGCTACCTTCAATTCAATAGTTTCTTCTATTATTGATAATATTTTTATGCCAATAATTGGTGTAATGATGGGAGGTAAGAATTTTGAAAAAATGGTTTTTACAATAGGTGAAGCAGAAATCAAATATGGATTAACATTGGCTGCTATCACCAAGTTTTTGGTGGTTGCCTTGTTTTTATTTATTGTCATTAAAGCAGTAAATCAATTCCGTGCAAAAGAAGAAGAAGCACCTGCACCACCAGCGGAAGATTCAAAAACAGACAAGCTTTTAGCTGAAATTTTAGAGCAATTGAAGAAAAATTAACATTTTTTAATTTTTTATTCTTATCTTTATTTTTTTAATAAAATCCAATTGATTTTAGACTTATGGTATTATTAAATACATTTGCACTTCTCAATCTTATAGAAATTATCATTTTGGTGATAGTTGGGATTTTAATATATAGATATTTTAAGGGGTCGGTAGCATTTTATATACTATTCGGGCTTATGTTCGTTTATCTATTCTCATTATTTTTGTCTTATGTGGGCTTCAATATGCTTTCAAAAGTATTTGATGAATTTTCAAAATACGGCTTTATTGCTATTTTGATTATATTTCAGCCCGAGCTCAGAAATATCTTGATGTCTATTGGAAATAATCGATTTTCGAGACAAATACGAAAAATCAGAAACTCCATTTTTGAATCGGATTTATCCTACAAAAATCAAACTATTATTGATAATGTAACTGAAGCCGTGCAATACTTATCTGACAATAAAATTGGAGCGATTATTGTCTTTTTTGAGATGGGTGACTATTCCAATATCATCAATACAGGCATTACTATTAATGGAAAAATATCGAGTAAACTCATCGAGAGCATTTTTGTAAAAGAAAGTCCTTTGCACGATGGCGCTATCATTATTCAAAGCAGAGAAATCAAAGCGGCATCGTGTGTATTACCTATAAGTCAAAAATTAGATTTGCCCGAACGAATAGGTCTCCGTCATAAAAGTGCGGTGGGAGTTACCGAGGTGGCTAATGCAATTTCTATCATCGTATCCGAAACTACGGGAATTATTAGCTTGGCAAGAGAAGGACATCTCGAAAGTGGTATCAGTATGGAAGAACTTTCCAAACAAATAGATAATATCTTAAACGCATAAAAAAAGTCCAACAAATTTGTTGGACTTTTTTATTATCTTTTCACGAATGTTTGATTACAATATCAACATACAATCTCCATAAGAGAAGAAATTGTATTTTTCTTTAATTGCCTGCTCATAAGCTTCCATAATCAAATCATAACCACCAAAAGCAGTAGTCAAAATCAATAATGTAGATTTTGGAATATGAAAATTGGTCAACATACAATCTGCTACGCTAAAGTCATACGGAGGGAAAATAAATAAATTGGTCCAGCCATCATAAGGTTTTAAAAGCCCTGTGCTGGTAATAGAACTCTCCAAACTACGCATTACCGTAGTTCCTACGGAGCAAACTCTTTTGCCATTTGCCTTTGTTTCGTTTACTAATTGAGCTGTTTTTTCTTTGATATTTACATATTCGGCATCCATTCTATGTTTGGACAAATCCTCTACATCTATGGTTCTAAAACTACCCAATCCTGTATGCAAAGTCAATTCATCAATATTAACTCCTTTGATTTCAAGACGTTTCATAATTTCAGGCGTAAAGTGCAATCCTGCCGTTGGCGCGGCTACAGCACCTACTTCTTTTGCATAAATTGTTTGATAACGCTCTTTATCCATAGGATCCAATCCTCTTTGTTTTACGATGTATTTTGGTAGTGGAGTCTCTCCAAAACTGAACAAATAATCTCTAAACGTACTGCTATCGCCATCGTAGAAAAAACGCAAGGTTCTACCTCTAGAAGTTGTATTATCAATAACTTCTGCTACCAATACATAGTCTTTTCCAAAATACAATTTGTTTCCAACTCTGATTTTTCTAGCTGGATCTACCAATACATCCCATACAAATTGCTCTGAATTTAACTCTCTCAATAAGAAAACTTCGATTTTTGCACCTGTTTTCTCTTTGGTAGCCCACATTCTAGCTGGCATTACTTTGGTATTGTTGAATAGCATCAAATCGCCATCGTCAAAATAGTTCAAGATATCTTTGAACATTTTGTGTTCTATCGTGCCTTTTTTTCTATCTACAACCATCATACGGCTGTCTCCACGCTCTTTGGGTGGATATTTGGCTACTAATTCTTCGGGTAAATCAAATTCGAATTTGTTGAGTTTATATACTTCAGACATTTTTTTGAGTATTTTTTATAATTGGAGCGCAAATATAAGATAATCAAGATGCCTTTGTCAAGATTATTTTAAAATAAATTGAAAATCAAGGAAATATTTTCGATTTTGCCTACTAACACTAAGCAAAAAGTTTATTTACAAATCAAACAACGTACCCTGAATGGGTTTTATATTTTTATCCTCTTCGGGAATAATAATGTCCAATTCTTTTTTATCTTCAGGAATAGGCATTGGAGGAGGCACTTCTTTCTTTGGCTCTTCGTATATGAGTTCTTTATCTTTTGACAATAACTCTATTTTGCCTTTCAATTCGTGTTGCGTCAGCCTATTTCCAAGTGCTTTCCAGCCTTTTATATCTATAAATTCATTCAATGAAATCTCCTCTATCACCTCTTCTTTGCTTTTTCCTTTCAAAATCTTGAATTTCACTTTAGGATTCGGGTGACCTGTCACGAGCATTAATTTGCTCTTATCGTGTTCGGTAATAAAACTATGTTCTTTTAGCTCTGTTTTTACTTCTATCGCAAATCGTTTTACGTAATAATTCTTTGACTCTCCATCAAAATAGATAGCACTCAACGTGGTTTTTTCATTGAATTTTTCTATGCTTATAATGTTGTCCCAGTCTACTTTGAGCATATTTTCGGGAGTTCCCAAAGAGTAACTTCCATTTTTATTCAAAGTTAAGAAACAATCTTCGGCAAAAAATTCGCCCAAATATTGCCCTTCTTTATTCTTATTGATTCTTCCCGTCTCTTTATTGACCCATAGATGATTTCCACCAATAGTGGATTCGCCTTTTTTCTTCATATCTATTTTTTGGATAGGATATGTAGTAATAATATTTCCCTGGCTATTTCTACCTTTTACCATCACACTTTTGAAGTCAAAATCAAAGATTTTGATTCGCGCTTTGCTCGATTGCGACAATTTCACATTCACAATTTCCGCTTCACCATTATGATTTACCGTCAAATACAAGATTTTACAATTATTCCCGTTGGTCAAATCATATTCTTTATCTCTTGTAATAGCCAATACTTGGAATCGTTTCACATAATTTTTGCCCGATTTGGGATCTAAATAAATTAGATTGTAAATAGTACGCTCATCATCTTTTTTCCATACACCGCAGTACAAGATGTCTTTTCCCACAAATTTCTTATCCGATATACGAGAAACTATCATTTTGCCATCTTTTCGAATGACAATAATATCATCCAAATCCGTACAATCGGCTATAAACTCCTCTTTTTTCAACCCAAATCCTATAAAACCATCTTTGAAATTGGCATATAATTTTTGGTTGTTTAGCACTACTTGCTTCACTTCTATCTTATCAAAAGTCTTAATCTCTGTTCTACGCTCTTTGCCTTTGCCAAATTTTTCGATTAGAGTATTGAAATAATCAACAGCATAATCCTCCAAATGATCCAAATGATGCTGAACCTGCGCAATATCGTCTTCGTATTTTTGAATTTTTGCTTTGAGGTCGTCAATGTCCAATTTGTAGATTCTCCTTACAGGCTTTTCGGTCAATTTTTCATAATCTTCTTTACTTACCTCTCGCTTGAATATACCCAAATATGGCTCAAATCCTTTTTCTATAGCTTGCAAAACTTTTTCCCACGTTTCGTGTTTTTTCTCAAGCTCTTTGTAGATTTGCTCTTCAAAAAATATTTTTTCTAATGATAAAAAATGCCATTTTTCTTCCAAATCGTGTTTCTTGATTTCCAACTCACGTTGAATCAAATGCATCGTATTTTTGGTAGAAAGTCGGAGCATTTCATCTACGCCCAAAAACATAGGTTTGTTGTCTATAATACAACATCCCAGTGGACTAATAGACACTTCGCACAATGTAAACGCATACAACGTATCAATGGTATGGTCTATTGAAGTTCCGGGTACTAATTCTATTTGAATATCCACATCACTTGCCGTATTATCGTTTACCTTTTTGATTTTGATACGACCTTTTTGATTTTCAGATAAAATACTGTCTATCATCTTTTCGGTCGTAACACCAAAAGGTACACTCGTAATACGAATTATTTTATTATCAACCTTCTCAATTCTGGCTCTACAGCGAATTTTTCCGCCACGATTTCCTTGATTGTAATTGCTTACATCTATCATACCGCCTTGAAGAAAATCGGGATATAATTCAAAAGATTTTCCTTGAATACAACGAATAGAGGCTTTGCATAATTCTATAAAATTATGTGGAAGAATTTTTGTGCTCATACCCACAGCAATTCCTTCTACACCATCGGAGAGAAGCAATGGAAATTTGATAGGTAAGAATACAGGCTCTCGTTTTCTTCCGTCATAACTCAGTTGCCACTCGGTATTTTGATCGTGAAAACAAGCATATAATGCAAATTTTGAAAGTCTGGCTTCAATATAACGGGGAGCCGCAGCGCTATCGCCTGTTCGGATATCACCCCAGTTTCCCTGAGTTTCTATCAATAACTCTTTTTGCCCCATATTCACGAGCGCATCTCCAATACTCGCATCTCCGTGAGGATGATATTGCATAGTTTGTCCTATGAGGTTGGCCACTTTTGTAAAACGACCGTCATCCTGCTCCTTCATAGCATGAAGAATCCTTCGCTGTACGGGCTTGAGACCATCGTACAAAGCGGGAATAGCCCTTTCCAATACCACATACGAAGCATATTCAAGAAACCATTTCTTGTATAAGCTATCCACGTGTGGAATATTTTCTATGGGTTTATTATCTTTTTCTTCTTCTTGCATAAATCAACCGCAAAAAAACAAAAAAAAAATGAATTGAGTCTAATTCTTTATAAACATCTAATATTTAAAAGTGTCCTAATTTTATTATTTTCACCCAATTTCAAGCTTTCTCAAAAAATTTTAATCCTCAAATTTAACGACATATAAACTTGAAAGGCTTGCTTCCATTGTTGCATTTTTGCTATTATACTTATTTTCTGAAGTTTGATAATAGGAACAATTAGTGCTATTGGTTTGTTTTGTCAACTTATAGCTTAATGTGTCTATATCATTATCTGGAAATTGAAAGAAATATTGGTTGATATTTTCAAATCCTGAAATCTTTGACAATTGATTTGAATATAAAAGATTTGTAGAGAAAAAATTATTCATAATTCATCATTTAATTTTAACTTTACAATAATAAAAAATTTAACTAATGTTTTTAAAACTATCATCTATATTATTTTTTGCTCTATTTTTAATTTCATGTAATGAACAAAAATTTGAAGTTAATACTAAGAAAAACAGTTCAATCCGTAATACAAAAAGTAAAACGAAAATAACTATTGTAATACAGCCATTTGAAGCATTTCCGACATCATCGGCGAATTTTATAGCCAAAGAATTAAAAAAAATCTACTTAGGTTCAGTTATAGTTAAAACCGCTATACCATTTCCACGCAACACACTTAATCAAAATAAGACAAGACATAGAGCCGATTTTCTTATTAAATACCTGAGCAGTGTAACAAGGAAGGGATACCTTACAATGGGCTTAACAAATAAGGATATTAGTACTACAAAAGGCAAATATTTAGACTGGGGTATTATGGGGCTTGGATATTGCCCTGGAAAATCTTGTATTGCTTCAACTTATAGACTAAAAGGGAATAATCAATTAGAGAAATTATTTAAAGTTGCGATCCATGAATTAGGGCATACACAAGGATTAAAACATTGCCCAGTTAAAACCTGCTTAATGGCAGATGCTGAGGGAAAAGATCGTCTTAATGAAAAAAATGGATTTTGTGTAAAATGTAAATCTATTTTAATTCAGTCTGGATGGGAATTGATATAGTGTAATTATATGTATAGAGTCAGCTAATATTAAATTAAATCATTCTACAAATTTAACGACATATAAACTTGAAAGGCTTACTTCCATTGTTGCCATTATACTTATTTTCTGTAGTTTGAAAATAGGAGCAATTAGTGTTATTGGTTTGTTTTGTCAGCTTATAGCTTAATGTGTCTATATCATTATCTGGGAATTGAAAGAAAAATTGGTCAATGTTTTCAAATCCTGAAATCATTGACAATTGATTTGAATATAAAAGATTTGTAGTTGAGATTGCGTTGCCACCTATTTCTTTGAGCCATTTTAGGTCGGATATATAGTTTTTGACACCATTTTTATAATAGAATATTTGCAAGCTATCGATTTTGCTTCCTTGATATTCTTGATTGTTTTTAATTATTTTAAAATATAATTCAACTGGCGGTGATGTACATTCTTTTGTCTTGTAACAACTGCATAGAATACTAATAATTAGGGAAAATATCAATGTATTTTTCATTTGTTATACCGTACATACAACCAATATAGTCCAATCTTCGTTTCTCTTGATTGTACTATTTGCTTGTTATGACGGCATTTACCAATCTAAACTTTCAAAATAGTTTGGACTATTTTATAAGTAAGATTGGTGTTATATGTTTGTTTCATCGCAAAAATACAAATTTTTGAATAAAATACAAATTGTTTTTGTCCCCCTATGCACAAGGGATCGTAGCGGCATCCTGCGAAGCCTTTGGCGGAGCAGATACAGCGGAGAGCCCGTCCCGAAGGGTGTGCCCAAATTAATTTTTTTTGACATTTTGTCAGATTTTTGGGTTTGGTATAGAAATTGAAAAATGAACTACAAATAAAATATAAAATAGTATGAATAAAGGTAAAATTAATGTACAGGTAGAGAATATCTTTCCGTTGATTAAGAAGTTTTTGTATTCTGATCATGAAATTTTCCTAAGAGAGCTGGTGAGTAATGCTACCGATGCAACGCTTAAATTGAAGCATTTGACGCAAATAGGACAGGCGCAGGTGGAATACGGCAATCCAAAAATTGAAATCAAAATAGATAAAGAAGGGAAAAAGCTTCATATTATAGATCAAGGGCTTGGGATGACGCATGAAGAAGTGGAGAAATATATCAATCAAGTGGCTTTTTCGGGTGCGGAAGAGTTTTTGGAAAAATATAAGGATTCGGCAAAAGATTCAGGTATTATCGGACATTTTGGCTTGGGATTTTACAGTGCATTTATGGTGGCGCATACGGTTGAGATTTTCACAAAAAGCTATACCGATGCTCCTGCGGCGCATTGGACGTGTGATGGTAGTCCCGAATATACGCTAGAAGCTTGTGATAAAGCGGAAAGAGGAACTGAAATAGTTCTTCATATCGCAGAGGATAGTTTGGAGTTTTTGGAGGAATATCGTATCAAAGAACTTTTGAACAAATACAATAAATTTATGCCAATTCCTATCAAATTTGGTATGAAAAAAGAATATTTGCCATTGCCCAAAGGTGCTGCTGAAGATGCAAAACCCGAAGAAATAGAAGTGGATAATATTATCAATAATCCTTCTCCAGCTTGGACCAAAAAGCCTTCGGAACTCAAAGATGAGGATTATAGTGCATTCTATAGAGAATTGTATCCTATGCAATTTGAAGAGCCGTTGTTTCATATTCATCTCAATGTAGATTTTCCTTTTAATTTAACGGGGATTTTGTATTTCCCTAAATTAAGCCCGAATTTACAGATTCAAAAAGATAAAATACAATTGTATCAAAATCAAGTGTATGTAACGGATAATGTAGAGGGAATTGTACCAGAATTTTTAACGATGCTACGAGGGGTAATTGACAGCCCAGATATTCCTTTGAATGTATCGAGAAGTTATCTTCAAGCGGATGGTAATGTGAAGAAAATTTCGGAATATATTACCAAAAAAGTTGCGGAAAAATTACAATCTTTATTCAATGATAATCGTGAGGATTTTGCTAAAAAATGGAATGATATAAAAATTGTGATAGAGTATGGAATGCTTTCGGAAGCTAAATTTTATGAAAAAGCGAATGCATTTGCGTTGTATCCAACTACCGATGGAGACTATTTGACATTGGAGGAGTTGAAAGAGAAAGTTGCGCCTTTACAAAAAGATAAGGACGAAAAATTGATTGTTTTATATGCTTCGGACAAAGAAGCACAACATAGCTATATTGAGGCCGCAAAAGCAAAAGGATATGTCGTTTTGGTATTGGATAGTCCCATTATTTCGCATTTGATTCAAAAACTGGAAGGTGATAATGACAAAATGCAGTTCTCAAGAGTAGATGCTGGGCCTATTGATACGCTGATTCGCAAGGAAGAAAATCAAGTTTCTAAGCTTTCTGAAAAAGAAAAAGAAACTTTGAAAGTAGCAATAGAAGAAAACGTGCCAAAAGCGAGTTTTACGGTTCAATTAGAAGCGATGGATAGCGATGCATCGCCGTTTATGATTACCCAGCCAGAATTTATGCGCCGTATGAAAGAGATGAGTGCCGCAGGCGGAGGCGGTATGTTTGGGATGGGTTCAATGCCCGATATGTATCAATTGGTGGTAAATGAAAATCATCCATTAGCTACCAAAATAGTAGAAACGCAAGATACCGATGCTCAAAAAGCGATGATAAAACAAGCGTTGGATATTGCCAAACTTTCGATGAATCTCTTGAAAGGGGAGGAGTTGACGGAGTTTGTGAAACGCAGTTTTGAGAAATTGTAGTCATAAGATTAAAATAAGTGAGAAGGAATCCAAGAAATTGGGTTCCTTTTTTTAATCATTAAGTAATTTATTGTCAAAATTTCTAGCACCATTTACAACTGCTAAAATATCAATTTGATTGTCAGATACAATTTTGTACAGAATCCGATAATTTTTATAAAATATTTCTCTAAAAATAGTGTTGTTTATTTCAGGAATTGTTCTCCCTATTTTAGGGAAATTCTCTAAAATCTCAACTTTCTTAAGAATCTCTTTTATTGTAATTATTGCAAAAAATTTGCTATCTAAAGCTATAAAATCACTTATATGTTTTAAGTCTTTTTTAGCTTTTTGCGTCCAATTTATGCGAACCATTCAGCAATTTCTTTTTTCAATTTTTCATGAGAAATAGTATTTCCTTCCATGGATTCTTTATTT
>JBIPPG010000040.1:0-12398 GCA_044368545.1 Chitinophagales bacterium
ATAATTCTACGGAAAGAGATATCTTAAATAAAATTGCTAAAGTTGTATATCTTTCTAATAATTTTAAATATGTGAATTGTGATAAGATATATAATGCCTGTGCTGTTATTAATCCAATTGATAATAAAAGATATATACTATTTGATAAGAATTTCTTTGATTTAATTAGTAATGAAAATTATTGGTATAAAGTTTTTATCCTTTCTCATGAAATTGCTCATCATTTAAATGGGCATACAGTTGAAAAGTCTTCTGTAGAGAATTACTTGAAAAGTCAAAATAATGAATTGCAATGCGACTTTTTTGCTGGTTTTGTGTTATATAAATTAGGAGCATCTGAAGAAGATTTAAAAAGAGCAATAGATTTGTTACCTGAAGCTGAAAATGATTTTCAATCTCATCCAAGAAATAAAAAAAGGTTTGAATCAGCAATAAAAGGATTTAAGAAAGAATTTAATCTTGAAATTAATAAATATAATGAATACAAAGATCAGTTAGTCAAACAATTTGTTGAATATAGTATTGATTTAAATTGCCAAAATTTAATAAATAGTATTGAGTTTAATGTTAACGAATTCATCTATAGTTCTAATACTGGATATTTAAATGTGGCATATAGTAATCTTGTAAATTTAAAAAATTGTAAAGTAGATTTAAGTTTTTACAAATATATCATTTATAAACACCTAAATATTAAAAACGAACTTTTAGAATTACTTAAAGACGACTTCAATAAGAATCCTAATGATAATTTTACAATAGTAAGATACATAGATGCACTTGAACAATTTGAAGAGAAAGATGAGAAATTACTTAATGTTTTGATAACTAGATTTCCAACAAATGAGCCAAAATCAGAGTATGTAAATAATCAAATTGGTATATTTTTTGCAAATCAACATTCTGATTTTTTTGATAGTTTGGCATATAAATGTTTTAAAACTGCCTATGATTCTATTAAAAATAAAGAGTCAGATAATTTATTGAAATCTGACATTTTTATAGCCTATGCTAAAGCAATATATTCTAGAGAATTAAAATTAAATTCAAAAAACTTGTCATTTTCAAAAAATCTATTTGTTAAAGGAATAGATATTTTAAAAAAACTACCATCGAGTTATGAAAATGATTTTTATAAGCCAACAGCACTTTTTCATTTAGGAACAATTGACAAAATTCAAGAGTCCTTTTTTTCTTCAGAAATCTATTACAAAGAGTTTTTAAGCTTAAAATATAACTACAGAAAAGATCTTATATGCAAAACATATTTTCAACTTTATACATTATATGAAAATCAAGATCAGAAATTAAAAGCTCTTGAATATTTAACAAAACATATTGATTGTTCTGATATTGAATCTAAGTCTTTGCTTTTAGTGGAAAGATCAAAGTTGTACATTAATTTAAATGATTATGAATTAGCTTTGGAAGATTTAAATGAAAGTTGTAACTTAGGAGATAAAAATAGTTGTAAAGTTCTTGAAGATGTAAAAAAGATTAAGTCTAATTATATCAAAGTAAAATAGTCTACCTTTGCTTAGGCTCGCGAGATAAATAAGTTCAAAGTCTAATTCTTAATGTAAAATCCCATGTTTTTCAGACATTGCTTTACATAGAATAACTTTAGCTATCGTTTAAATAGCTTTTACTTAACAGCACCTCTCCTTTTTCCCACCTGCGCAAGTGATAGTAGCGGCATCCTCCGAAGTATCGCGTGCCGTTCAAGTATTCGTAATCGTTTTTGCAATAAATTTTAAAACGAAACGACTACATTGACGGCATTTTCAAAAGTAGATACAAGCGAATAGTTCCGTTGTACGGAATTTTCAACACGTTGCTGCGCCCAAAAAAAAGATAGTAGATGAAAAATTATAGTGTATTTTTGTGTTATTAAAAAAAAATAGAATATATGGCTACGATAGCATTAAAAGGAAATGAAATACATACACAAGGCGAATTGCCTGCAATAGGAACGAAATTTGTAGCGGAAGGATTGGTGGCAAAGGATTTGAGCGAAGTATCTACGGCGGCTTACCAAGGGAAAAAATTGATTTTGAATATATTCCCGAGCATTGATACAGGGACTTGTGCTATGAGTGTGCGCACATTTAATGAAAAAGCAAGCCAAATGGAGAATACGCAAGTTTTGTGTATTTCGGTGGATTTGCCCTTTGCGATGAATCGTTTTTGTGGTGCAGAAGGCATCGAAAATGTAACTACATTGTCTGCTTTTAGAAGTTCGGCATTTGATTTTTTGAAAATGATTGATGGTCCGTTGAAAGGTTTGACGAGCCGTGTGGTAATTGCATTGGACGAAAATGGTGTGGTGACGCACACTGAGCAGGTTGCTGATATAGTAGACGAACCTCAATATAATTTTTAATTCAAAACAGAGTAGCGATGCAAAAATTAATAGCACCTTTTAATTTGCAACAGTGGATAGCGGAGAATAGAGATTTGCTCAAGCCGCCTGTATCTAATAAGAATTTGTACAAAGAAAGTGGCGACTATATTGTAATGATAGTAGGCGGCCCCAATGCTAGAAAAGATTATCATTATAATGAAACGGAAGAGCTTTTTTATCAAATAGAAGGCGATATAGAAGTAGGTGTGCAGATAGATGGCAAAGCGGAGGTAATAAAAATAAAAGAGGGCGAAATGTTTCTTTTGCCCGCTCGAATTCCGCATAGTCCTTCGCGTCCTGCTGGCTCGGTGGGATTGGTCATCGAACGAAAACGTTCGGAGGTTATGAATGATGGGTTGCTATGGTTTTGTGAATCGTGCAATACCAATTTGAAGGAATATTATTTTCATTTGGATAATATCGAAAAAGATTTTATTCCTAGATTTAAGGAGTTTTATAGCTCGGATGATATGCGAACCTGCAAGAAATGTGGTAACGTAATGGCTACGGATCCTAGATTTGTGTAATAAAAATTGAAAATTAAATTAAAAAATCTATGAATACATTTAAAAAGATAATGGGACTACTACTAATGGCTTTAGTAGTAAGTTGTGAAAATAAAAATGAAGAAGCTATAGAAAGTGCGGCTGCTGAAAGTTCTGCTAATGCAATGGTAAGTTCTTCGGCTGCTGTAGAAAATGGAAAAGATTCTTCTAGACGATTTATTAGAACCGCTGAGTTGAAATTTAGGGTTAAAAATGTGGTACAAGCTACGTATAATATAGAAGATATTACCAAAAGGCAAGGTGGATTTGTAACCTATACCAATATGACGAGTAATACCGATGATGTAACTATCACTGCGGTGAGCTCGGACTCGTCTTTGGAATCGACTACTTTTACGGTATCCAATGATATTACGCTTCGTGTGCCTAATACTAGATTGGACACGACTTTGCGAGAAATTTCAAGGAATATTGATTTGTTTGACTACCGAATCATCAAAGCGGAGGATGTGGCTCTTCAGATATTATCGAATAATTTGGCTCAAAAACGCAACGCGGTCAATGAACAACGATTGACCCAAGCAATAGACCAACGAGGTAAAAAACTAGGCGAAACAACTGAGACTGAGGAACTTTTGCTCAATAAACAAACCCAAGCCGATGAAGCAAAAATTTCAAACCTTTCGTTGAAAGATCAAGTGAATTTTAGTACCGTATCGTTGAAAATCTATCAGAGACAAACGGTAAGAAGAGAATTGATTGTAAATGAAGAGAATATAGAAGCCTACGAACCCAATCTTTTTATAAAACTTTGGGAATCTATCAAAACAGGATGGCGTATATTGGAAATGGTAATAGTATCGCTTGTCAAATTATGGGGATTCTTTTTGTTTGGTATAATATTGTACGTTTTGTACAAGAAGTTTTGGCATAAAATGAAGTAATTTTGTGTTATAATTATTATTTTACGTCCAAAATCATTAAAGATTTAATTATGAGATTCCTCCCTATGGTCGGAATGACTGTGTGTTTTTTGTAAAGGCTTGGGGTAAAACGATTTTTTCGCCAGCGAAAAAATCGTTTTACCCCCTATTTATATTATATAAAGCTAGTCATTCCGAATGTAATGAGGAATCTTTATACAAAATTGTTTAATTATGTTTGCCCTTATCCAAATTTATCCATAATATGTTTACCGTAGAACAAATAAAAACAGCACATAGTAAGGTGAAATCGGGTGCCGATTTTCCTGCTTATATTAGAGAAATCAAAGAATTGGGCGTGACGTATTATGCCGCTTATGTGTCCGATGGTCATATTGATTATTATGGCGCTAGTGATTATATTCAAAAAGTTCCTGCAAAATATGATACCAAATTTATATCGGATAGTGCAGATATTGAAACGTTTAAAGAGGAATTGAAGGCACATCAACAAGGGAAAACCGATTATTTGACTTTTATCATAATGTGCGCAGATACAGGAATAGAAAAATGGGAAATTTGTTTAAGCAAAATGACGTGTACTTATTTTGACAAAGCGGGTAATGAAATTTTGGTAGAACAGATCCCGCAGGTATGAGTATTGAAGATGTTTTTTTAGCTATTTTCTTCAATCTTGCTAACAATAAAATCAGTCAAATCTTCTAGAATTTCCAGATTTTCAATTAGATTATCGTTTGGATTAACTACAAAATCCAATGCTTTGTACATAACTTCCTTTTTTTCTGGAAAATGCTTTGCAAATACTTCATAGTTTAAGTATAAATCCCTAGAATAGCAGTTTTCTACTATCATTACGGTTTCAAACCCTGTTCGTATAATTCTCTTAAAAGCCCACGAAAAAGATCGTTTTTTTCCACTTTTAAGGTCGATTATGAATTTTTCCATCGAACTTTTGAATCCAGTTGAATGAGCCTTTGCTTCTATATCTGTTATCTTGAATGGTTCTATAGCTTCTAATCTATTGGTTCCGTATAAAAAAGAACTATGTACTTTCAGCCAAAATTCACCTTTTCTAGAAATTTCGTTAAGTACAAAAAACAGTATTTCTATTCGTTGAATCCATTGAAAATGAGTTGCAATAAGCTCATCTAAATTTTTTTGTAAGGATTCTTGTTCTATAGAGGAATTTTGATTTTTTGTGATTACAATAAAATCAATATCCGAAATAATGGGTTGGGCATATCCTTTGGCAACACTGCCTCTTAGATAGATACCATCTATATTGTCTCCCAAATGATTAATAATTATTTCTATAGTTTTTTCTATTACGGGCAGGTACTCTTGTTGAATTTCGGAAATAGTATTATTTCCAATTTCGTTTTTTTCATTGATAGGATGCCATTTGCCAATAGGAAGTATGGGTTTTTTCATATTAGTTTTATTTTATTGGCAAAAATAATGTTTTTTTAAAGGTAAAAATAAAATAAATTACCGTTCGGGATCTAAATTCATAGTTTTAGACATTTTTTTCCAAAGATTTTGAAAAATTAAACTCAAAATGGTTACATTTGTCGCTTTAAAATTCCAATAGAATGGAATTCAATTAGATAATGATAAAACAAAAAATATGAAAAAATTTAGTGAAATCGTTTATTCACGACCAAATTTAGAAGCGTATACAGCTGAATTGAAAAAAGACATAGAGGCATTCAAAGCATCAGATACATTGGAGTTGCAGCGAGAGCTTTTTTTGAAAATTTCTAGAGATTCTAAGAAAAATGGCAGTGCGCATTCTTTTGTAGAAGTGAAATACAGTCAAAATTCAAAAGATGCATTTTTTGAAGATGAAAAAAAATATTTTGACAATGAAATGCCAAAATTAAGTCCTGTAATTAAAGAATTTGGGATAGCTTGTTTGGCTGCAAAATATAGAAAAGAATTGGAAGCTGAATTTGGCAAACAATTCTTTGATTTGACAGAGTTGCAGAATAAAATTGTTTCGGAGGAAGTAGTGCCTTTGTTGCAAAAAGAAAATGAGTTGAGTGCTGAGTATCAAAAATTGAAATCGGAAATCAAAATTGATTTTGATGGAAAAATGAGAAATCTAAGCGGAATGTCTCCATTGATGGAAAGTACCGATAGAGAATACCGAAAGGCTGCTTCAAAAGCTATGTATACGGAGATGATAAAAGTTCAACCAGAATTGGATAGAATCTACGATGAATTGGTAAAAGTTCGTACCGAATTGGCACATAAATTGGGCTATGAGAATTTTGTACAAATGGGCTATGATAGAATGGGACGTACTTGTTATAATGCTCAAGATATTACAAAATACAGAGGATTTGTAGCTAAATATGTAACGCCAAAAGTAGCGATATTGAAAGATAAAATCGCTAAATTACAGGGATTAGACACGATGTATCATTACGATTCTTTGTTATTCAAAGATGGAAATGCAACGCCAAAAACAAGCCCAGAGCAAATGATAGCTGATGCTCAGGTAATGTACAATGAATTATCTCCCGAAACAGGTGTATTCTTCAAGCAAATGATAGACCTAGAAGTGATGGATTTATTGAATAGAGAAAATAAAAGCCCTGGAGGATATTGCACTTATATTGATGAAATTAAATCGCCATTTATTTTTTCAAATTTCAATGGAACGTCGCACGATGTGGATGTATTGACACACGAAGCAGGACACGCTTTCCAGTGTTATTGTAGTACGCATTTTGAATTGGGTGAATATTTGTTCCCCACTTCTGAAAGTGCCGAAATTCATTCAATGAGTATGGAATTTTTTGCGTGGAATTGGGTGGATAAATTCTTTTTGCAAGATACAGAAAAATATAAATTAGGACATTTGCTCAAATCCTTGTTCTTCTTGCCTTATGGAGTATCGGTAGATGAATTCCAACAAAATGTATTTGAAAATCCAACAATTTCTGCCGAACAACGCAGAACTATGTGGAATCAAGTAAGTGATACGTACTCACCTTGGATAAAAGTAGATAATGAGCCATTTTTGGAAAATGGAGGAAGATGGCAGTTGCAAGCACATATTTACCAAATGCCATTTTATTATATCGATTATACATTGGCGCAGTTATGTGCATTTCAGTTTTATAAAAAAATGAACGAAGACTTTGGCAATGCTTGGAAAGATTATCATAGACTTTGTAAACAAGGAGGAAGTATGAATTTCTTAGAATTGTTGGAAGTAGCCAATTTGAGTTCTCCATTTGATGAAAAAGGATTCGCTGATACAATAGAATTTATTTTCAATGAAATCAATCGTTTGTTTGATGCATATAATAAAGGAGTAGCAGCAAACTAATACTAAAAGCAAAAAGGCACTTTCATTTCAAAAGTGCCTTTTTTATATATGAAAAACTATGGCTATATATATCAAGGAATCAAAAGGAAAAGATCGAGGCGTATTTACCGATGCAGATATTGAAGTAGGCGAATTGATAGAAATTTGCCCAGTAATTGTATTGCCTGCTCAAGATAGAGAATTAATTGATCAGACCGAGATTTTTAATTATTATTTTTTGTGGGACGATGATCATTCAAAAAGTGCGTTGGCATTGGGATATGGTTCGTTGTATAATCATAGCAATAGAGCCAATACCATATATGAAAGCTATTATGAAGAACGCGAAATTCATTTTATCTGTCATAGACCTATTAAAGCAGGCGAAGAAATAACGATTAATTATAACTTGGACCCAGATTGTGAAGAAAAAATGTGGTTTGAATAAAAAAAATATTATTTTTTTTTGATACTGATATTCAATATATTATAATAGGAATAGAGGATAAAAATAAAAAAATAATAAAAAAAGACTTGCCAATAAAAAAATAGTAATTATCTTTGCACACCTTTTTTAAAAAGGGAGTACTCTAAAGCGATAGAATACGACAATAATTTAATTCGTTCTTTGATATAAAAAATAATAAAACAATAGCGACAATCTAATTTTTAGAAAATCGCGAATATGTATACAAGCCGAAGTAGCTCAGTTGGTAGAGCAGCTGATTTGTAATCAGCAGGTCGGGGGTTCAAGTCCCTTCTTCGGCTCAATTTTTTTTGCAGCAATGTAAAAAAGGGGGGCAGTTTCCAGAGTGGCTAAATGGGGCAGACTGTAAATCTGCTGCGCGAGCTTCGGTGGTTCGAATCCATCACTGCCCACTAATTGTTTTTTTATTTTTTATATCATTAAGAACAAAAATGCGGAAGTAGCTCAGTTGGTAGAGCATCAGCCTTCCAAGCTGAGGGTCGCGGGTTCGAGTCTCGTCTTCCGCTCTATAATAAGAAGTCTGGTAAATAATATTAGGAATTATGCTTTTAAGCATAATTTTTTTTTATTACTAGCCGACGTAGCTCAGGGGTAGAGCGTTTCCTTGGTAAGGAAGAGGTCGTGGGTTCAATTCCCATCGTTGGCTCAAAGAAGAAAAGGAATATATTAATTAAATATATATTAAATTTTAAACCAAAATAAAAAAACAATAAAATGGCAAAAGAACAATTTATCAAAACCAAGCCGCACGTAAACGTGGGTACAATTGGTCACGTAGATCACGGAAAGACTACATTGACAGCTGCTATTACTACAGTATTAGCAAACAAAGGATTGGCTGAGAAAAAAGATTACGATTCAATCGATGCTGCTCCAGAAGAAAAAGAAAGAGGTATCACTATCAATACAGCTCACGTTGAGTATGAAACTGAGTCAAGACACTACGCTCACGTAGACTGTCCTGGTCACGCGGATTATATCAAAAACATGATTACAGGTGCTGCTCAAATGGACGGTGCTATCATCGTAATTGCTGCTACAGACGGACCTATGCAACAAACAAGAGAGCATATCTTGTTGTCTAGACAAGTAGGTGTGCCAAAAATCGTTGTTTTCATGAACAAAGTTGATTTGGTAGACGATCCAGAGATGTTGGAACTAGTAGAAATGGAAGTAAGAGAATTGCTTTCTAGCTACCAATATGATGGCGATAACACTCCAGTAATCAAAGGTTCTGCTTTGAAAGCATTGAACGGAGATCCTGAAGGTGTAAAAGCTATCGAAGAATTGATGGCTACTGTAGATTCTTATATCCCAGTTCCACCAAGACCAATTGATCAACCATTCTTGTTGCCAGTAGAGGATGTATTCTCTATCACAGGTAGAGGAACAGTTGCTACAGGTAGAATTGAAAGAGGAATTGTAAGAACAGGAGAAGCTGTAGAAATCGTAGGACTTAACAAAGAAGGAGAAAAAGCATTGACTTCAACTGTAACAGGTGTTGAGATGTTTAGAAAAATCCTTGATATTGGAGAGGCTGGAGAAAACGTAGGTTTGTTGTTGAGAGGTATTGACAAAGAAATGATCAAAAGAGGTCAAGTAATTTGCAAACCAGGATCAATCACTCCACATACACAATTTCAATGTGAAGTATACGTACTTTCAAAAGAAGAAGGTGGACGTCATACACCATTCTTTAACAAATATCGTCCACAGTTCTATTTGAGAACTACAGACGTTACAGGAGAAATCACTTTGCCAGAAGGTAAAGAAATGGTTATGCCAGGTGATAACTTGACATTGACTGTTCAATTGATTTATCCAGTAGCTTTGGAAAAAGGATTGAGATTTGCGATAAGAGAAGGTGGTAGAACAGTAGGAGCTGGTCAAGTAACTGAAATTATCAAATAATTTTAATTAAAAAATAAGATGCAAGGCATTGGTATCAGTGCCTTGTATTTTTTACGGGTGTAGCTCAGCTGGTAGAGCGAAGGTCTCCAAAACCTTAGGTCGTGGGTTCGAAGCCTGCCGCCCGTGCAAATATTCTAACAATAATTTACTTAATCAGTAGTATGAATAAAATTGTCAATTATATAAAAGAATCATACCAAGAACTTACAGAAAGAGTTACTTGGCCTACTATGACAGAATTACAAAACTTTACAACAATCGTTTTGGTATCTTTGGCTGTAATTACTATCGTAGTATTGGCAATGGATAAACTTAGTGAGTTTGGTATAATTGATTTATATTATAATAATATATAAAAGTCAGATGGTAGAAGATAAAAAATTATATGTTCTTAAGGTTGTAAGTGGTCAAGAGAACAAAATAAAAAATTACATCGAGCTTGAAATCGTAAGGTCTCACTGGGAGCATATTATATCTAATGTATTGGTTCCTACGGAGAAGGTATATAAAATTAGAAATGGAAAAAAAGTAATCAAAGAAAAAACATTGTATCCTGGTTATTTGTATATAGAGGTAAATGAAAAAGTGATTACAAGTGAGGTTTTGGCTACTATTAGAAGTATTAGTGGTGTAATGAACTTTTTGGGAGGAAATCATCCTCAAGCGTTGAGAGGACCAGAAGTTCAAAAATTGCTAGGAAGAATAGATGATATGCTAGGAAAAGGCGAAGTGATGTTGGAACCATTTATTATCAATGAGTCTGTTAAAATTATTGAAGGACCATTTAATGATTTCATTGGAACTATTGAAGAGATAAATGAAGAGAAGAAAAAACTTAAAGTTGTTGTTAAAATCTTTGGAAGAAGACAACCTGTAGAAGTTAGTTTTACACAAGTAGATAAAATAAATTAAAATAAAGTATTTTTTAAGTAAAAGAAAATTATCATGGCAAAAGAAATTGAAACGTATGTCAAACTCCAGGTAAAAGGAGGTCAAGCAAATCCAGCACCACCTATTGGACCCGCTTTGGGAGCAAAAGGTGTGAACATCATGGATTTTTGTAAGCAATTTAATGCAAGAACACAAGATCAACCTGGTAAAGTATTGCCAGTAGTATTGACAGTATACAAAGATAAATCATTTGATTTTGTAATCAAAACACCACCTACTCCAATTTTATTATTGGAAGCTATCAAAGCTAAAACAGGTTCTAAAGAAAGTAATAGAAATAAGATTGGAAGTGTTACTTGGGATCAAGTAAAAACTATTGCAGAAACTAAAATGCCCGATTTGAATTGTTTTACAATTGAATCTGCAATGAAAATGGTTGCAGGTACTGCAAGAAGTCTTGGTATAACAGTTTCAGGTGAAACACCTTGGCAAAATTAATTTTTTAATAATTTAAAATAACATATCGTGGCTAGAATTTCAAAGAAAAGAAAAGAGGTGAATAAGCTTGTAGATAAATCTAAGTTTTATACAATAGATGAGGCTGCAGGGTTAGTAAAACAAATAAATACAACAAAGTTTGATGCTTCAGTAGATTTGCACGTAAAATTAGGTGTAGATCCAAGAAAAGCGGATCAAGCGTTAAGAGGAACTGTTACGCTTCCAAATGGTTCTGGTAAGTCAAAAACTGTTCTAGTATTCTGTAAACCAGAGAAAGAAGCTGATGCAAAAGCTGCAGGAGCTGATTATGTAGGGTTGGAAGAATATATTACCAAAATAGAACAAGGATGGACTGATATTGATGTAATTGTAGCTACACCAGATGTAATGGCTATTATTGCAAAATTAGGTAGAGTTTTAGGACCTAGAAACTTAATGCCAAATCCAAAATCGGGAACTGTTACGCCAGATGTGGGTAAGGCTGTTGAGGAGGTTAAAAAAGGAAAAATTGCTTTTAGAGTGGACAAATTTGGTATTGTGCATTCTTCAATAGGAAGAGTTTCTTTTACTCCAGAACAAATTAAGCAAAATGCAGAAGAGTTTATTTCTACATTACAAAAAATGAAACCTAGTACTGCAAAAGGAGTATACATGAAATCTATTTCATTGGCTACCACAATGAGTCCTGGTATTAATATCGACACTAAATCTATAAGCTAATTATGAATAAGCAACAAAAAGGAGAGGTTATTGAATCCCTCAAAGAAAGATTTAACGAAGCGCAATTCTTTTATTTTATTGACGAAAGTACATTAAGTGCTGGTAAGACAAGTGAATTGAGAAGAGCAGCTTTTGAAAAAGAAATAGAATATACTGTAGTAAAAAATACATTGATTAAAAAAGCATTGGAAGCTTCAAATAAAGAGGCTGATGAAATGTATCAAGTATTGGAAGGACCTACAGCGGTTTTCTTTTCTGAAACATCAAATAGTATTGCTAAATTAATCAAAGAATTTAGATCAGATAACGAAAAACCAAGTTTAAAAGCAGCGTATATTGATTCTGATATTTTCATTGGAGATGATCAATTACAAGCTTTGGTTAGCTTGAAATCTAGAGAAGAATTGATAGGTGATGTTATTGGATTGTTACAATCTCCAATCAAAAATGTTATTGGTGGTTTGCAGTCTAATGCAGGACAAAAAATAGCAGGTCTATTGAAAACTATTGAAGAAAAAAATTAAAAATTATTAACAAAAACAATTAATCTAAAATTATCAAATCATGGCAGATGTAAAACAATTAGCAGAAAGTTTAGTAAACTTAACTGTAAAAGAAGTACAAGAATTAGCACAAATTTTAAAAGAGGAGCATGGAATTGAGCCTGCTGCTGCTGGTGCTGTAATGATGGCTGGACCTGCTGGACCTGCTGCTGAAG
>JBIPPG010000294.1:0-3621 GCA_044368545.1 Chitinophagales bacterium
ATAGAACCTGTACCTGCATTAAACAATTCGTCGTCTTCAAGCAAAGAAATTGCAAAGACTGCGGTATCCATTGCAGTATGTGTTTTTAGAAACTCATAAGAATCCATTACAATTTTTGAAATAGCTCGTTGTTTCAAAAGTTTTGTTTCATTGGACTGCGAAGACTCCGAAAAAAAACCACCGTGTATAATTAGTTTCATGATTTGATTTTAAATGAAATGAAAAAAGCTAAGTACTTCTATTTGTATAATTTATACTTACAAAATAACGTAAATAAAATTCAATATATTAAGGAACTAATGCAAAGCTAGACGATTTGATAGTCATTTTATAGGTATTCAAATCAAATGTATCATTCTGGCTCATAACATGCGTAACTAGATGATTTATAGAAATAGGTTCGCCTAATTCTATCGAGGTTAAATTGGTGTCTTTCACATCTCTGCCATCTACCAATATTACCAATCCCGAGCCGATGGCTTCCATGTGATGATTTTTGATAAAAAGTCCTGTATCTTCACCTAGCCCAATGCCCAATACTTTTGGATTGCCTACTACAGCTTGAAAAAGCCTTCCAATCCTTCCTCTTTGTACAAAATGTGTATCGATAATTACATCATCAATCAAACCCAACCCACTTGTAATTTTAACTTCCCCTTTGAGCAAAGCTTCATGACTAGAACCTTGATAAATCATATTATTGGATGCAGCGGCAGCTCCCGCCGAAGTCCCTACATATACAAAATCTTCCGTTTTATATTTATTCAATAAAATATCATGAAATTTTGTTCCTCCCAAAATGGATGTCAACCTCAATTGGTCGCCTCCAGTAAATAGGACAACATTTGCTTCATTTATTCTTTTCAATGTATCTTCGCTATTGGCTATTTCTCTATTTTCGATATGAAGAACATCTACATTTTTTGCTTGCAAATATTCAAAAGCACGTTTATATTCGGGGCCTACGGTCTTTGGAATTTTGGATGCGGTCGTTATTATCTCAATTCTAGAATCTTCTTTGAAAGCAGACTCTTCAATGATTCGCTTTAAAATACCTTTTTCAAAAAAATTTAAATTTTTCTCTACATTAGCATCAAAATCGCTTTCTGTAAAGCTACCTTTATCTACTGCACCGCCTATTACTACTAATTTTCCTTTAATCATAAATGCAAATTTAGCAAAATTTAGACATACTATAGCACTCTATTTTCCACAACCTGTTTATTACCTTGTATCTTATTGCAAAAAAATGTATCTTAAATTTCTATTTATCTAAATGAAAAATTCTTATAAATATAATATAATGATGGGTTGAAAATCAAGCTATAAGTTAAATTTATCATTCTATAGAAGAATTTGAAACCTATTCAAACTATATAAAATTTTATGAAAAATTTTAATGAGGTTTACTGATTTATCATTATATTTGACCTTTTGGAAGCTTCTGAGTTTTTATTATTCAATTTTAGCTGATGAAATAAAAATTAGATTTATTACAATTCATTAAAAATATTAAACATGAAAATTCTTAAAATTCAAGCATTACGTGGCCCCAATATTTGGAGCATCAATAGGAAAAAACTCATTCAAATGCGATTGGATTTAGAAGAATTGGAAGAATTACCTACCAATAAAATTAAGGGTTTTAGAGAAAGGCTAGAAGCAATGATTCCTTCTATGATAGAACATAGATGTTCGGAAGGTGTGCGAGGTGGTTTTTTTCATAGAGTAGACAATGGAACGTGGATGGGTCACGTAATAGAACATATAGCCCTAGAAATTCAAACATTGGCGGGAATGGATACGGGATTTGGGAGAACTAGAGAAACCAAAACACCCGGAGTCTATAATGTAGTATTCAGCTATTTGGAAGAGAATGTAGGATTGTATGCCGCGGAAGCATCGGTAGCGTTGGCTCAGGCATTGATAGATGACAAACCTTATGATTTGGAGGCTGATATTCAAAAAATGAAAGAAATTAGAGAACGTGTAAGGCTTGGCCCTTCTACAGGAAGTATTGTAGACGAAGCAGTAGCTAGGGATATTCCATGGATTCGATTGGGTACCAATTCGTTGGTGCAATTGGGATATGGAATTAATCAAATGCGATTTCAAGCAACTATAACCTGCAAAACCAGTTCTATAGCAGTAGATTTGGCCTGTGACAAAGAATCTACAAAACGAATGCTAGACTTGGCGTCGATTCCTGTTCCAAAAGGTGATATTTGTGTAGATATTGAAGATTTAGAAAATGTAATCCAAAAAATTGGGTATCCAATTGTAATAAAACCTTTGGATGGCAATCATGGACGAGGCATTTCCATAAATATAAAAACGTGGGAAGAAGCCATTGAGGGACTAGAAGTAGCCAAAAAAATAAGTAGAAAAGTAATAGTAGAAAAATATGTAACAGGACATGATTTTCGAGTATTGGTCATTGACAACAAACTAGTAGCAGCCGCAAGACGTGAACCCGCAAATGTAGTGGGAAATGGCGTAAATACAATACAAGAACTAGTAGATGAAACCAACAAAGACCCTAGAAGAGGTTACGGACATGAAAATGTATTGACCGAAATAACTATAGACCGAGATTCGGAAGATTTGCTGGAAAAGAAAGGATATACGCTAAGTACTATTCCTAAAAAAAATGAAATCGTATATTTGAAATCTACTGCAAACTTAAGCACAGGTGGAACTTCTACCGATGTGACCGATATGATGCACCCCGAAAATATCTTTTTGTGCGAGCGAATTTCTAGAATAATTGGACTAGACATTTGTGGAATAGATATTATGGCACCTAATCTAACCGAACCTCTGAAAGTCAATGGTGGCTGTATATTGGAAGTGAATGCGGCACCTGGATTTCGTATGCACTTAGCACCTGCGGAAGGACTGCCTAGAAATGTGGCCTCACCTGTTATAGACATGCTCTACCCACTAGGAAAGCCGAGTAGAATTCCCATAATAGCCATAACGGGTACAAATGGAAAAACGACAACTACACGATTGATAGCTCATATTATCAAAAACAATGGATTTAAAGTTGGTTTTACTACTTCAGATGGTATTTATATCCAAAATCACATGATGGAAAAGGGCGATACTACGGGGCCACTATCCGCCGAATATATCCTAAAAGACCCGAGTGTAGAAGTAGCGGTATTAGAAACGGCTAGAGGAGGAATACTCAGGTCTGGGCTTGGCTTTAATAGCTGTGATATTGGTATAATAACCAATCTACAAGGAGACCATTTGGGTATAAGCGATATTGATACTATTGAAGATATGGCTCGAGTAAAATCGGTGGTAGTAAAAAGTGTAAAAAAGAGCGGATGGGCCATCTTAAATGCAGACGATGTCAACTGTATGAAAATAGCGAAAGACTTGGATTGTAATATTGCCTATTTTTCTATGGACGAAACAAGCTCTAATTCTAAAAAATTAACAAAGCAAAATAAAATATTAGCGGTTTATGAAAATGGATTTATAACCATAAAGAAAGGCGAATGGAAAATTAGAATTGAACGAGCAGCTCATGTGCCATTGACATTTGGGGGCAAGGCCAAATATATGATAGCAAATGTATTAGCTGCATCTTTAGCGAGTTATTTATAT
>JBIPPG010000295.1:0-3600 GCA_044368545.1 Chitinophagales bacterium
TTTACAATTTTCACCTATACGAGCACCGTCCATAATAGTTACATGTGGACCTATCCAAGTGCCTTTTCCTATTTCTACATCACCATAAATGGTAGTAAATGGATCAATGGTTACATTTTCAGCAATCTTTGCATCGGGATGAATATAGGCTAATGGTTGAAGCATTTAATAAAATTAATTAGTACACAATATTATTTAGATGAAAAAAAATGACTATGCGTTGCATTTCCCTAATTTTCAGGCTTTTGTTTTTTGATAATAGTTGCCATCATTTCGGCCTCTGTAGCGATGGAGTTGCCTACAAAAATAGTCCCTTTCATCTCCACAATCCCTCTACGAATAGGGCTCATAAGCTCTACTTTCATAATGAGCGTATCGCCGGGAACTACTTTTCGTTTAAATTTGGCTTTGTCTATTTTGAGAAAATACACATCGTACTGCGTGGTATCTTCTATGCTTCTAAGAGCAAGCATCCCGCCACATTGAGCCATAGCTTCTATCTGCAATACGCCGGGCATGACATGATTATCGGGAAAATGACCTGGAAAAAAGTTCTCATTTGCCGTTACATTTTTTACCCCTACTACAAACTCATCCGTCAATTCTATCACTTTGTCTACCAATAAGAAAGGATATCTATGTGGCAATATTTTTTGAATATCATGAATATCAAAAATAGGTGTTTTATTAGCATCATATTCTGGCGCTACAATTTGGGTTTTGGATTCTTTAATTTTTTGTTTAATCAATTTAGCAAAATCGGTATTGATTTTATGCCCAGGATAGGTAGCGATAATATGCGCTTTGATAGGCATTCCTACCAAGGTCAAATCGCCTATCACATCTAATAGTTTGTGCCTAGCAGGTTCATTTTGAAAATGCAATTCCAAATTGTTCAAAAAACCTTCGGATTTTACTGTAATATCATTTCTATTGAACAATTTAGATAAATTTTCAACTTCGGCTGTAGTGGGCATTTTGTCCACCATCACTATGGCATTATTGACATCGCCTCCTTTGATAAGACCTGCATTGTACAATTTTTCTAATTCATGGAAAAATACAAAGGTTCTACAAGGCGCTATTTCGGTCTCAAAATCTTCATAACTCTCCAACGTGGCATGTTGTGGGCCTACAATCTGAGATTTATAGTCCACCATTACTGTTACTTTGAAGGTATCACTAGGCATTGCTATGATTTTTGACCCTGTTTCAGGATCTTCAATCATGATATTCGATTTTAATGAAAATACATCTCTAACTGCATCTTGACGAAGAATTCCTGCGGTTTTGAGCAAATCTACAAACGGTTTGGCACTGCCATCTAAGATAGGCATTTCTTCTGAATTGGACTGTATCAATACATTATCAATCTCGGCACAATGAATAGCACTTAAAAGATGCTCTATTGTAATTAATTTTACACCATTTTTTTCAATTGTAGTACTGCGCTCGCTATTGGTTACCCAATCGCAATTGGCATCTAAGATAGGCATTCCCTCCAAATCTGTTCGCTGAAATTTGATACCATGACCTGCTGGTGCAGGCTTCAAGGTAATCGTTACCGATTTGCCACTATGCAATCCAAATCCGCTGATACTAGCCTCATTCTTAATTGTTTGTTGAAAATTATTCATTACGCAATCCTATTTTTTATGTCCAATTTATACTTTTTTCATCAATATTTCGTTACAAACATTGCATAAAAACAGCAAAGATAAAATTTTTTTAAAAATAAATTGATTTTAAATTAAGATTTTGTTTAAAATAAAATATATGCCCGTTTTTTAAGTCATTTTTTGTATTTTTGTTGGTAAAATATGTGGCAATGAAAAAAAACGTACTACTTTTTTTAAGTTTAATAATTCTCTATCTTTCTTCTTGTGATGATGGAGTTTATACTCCTGGAGTTAAAGATGAACCTTATATACTCAATTCGCCTTCGCATTTTCCACCTCCTATTATTCCTTCCAATAATCCATTGACAAAAAATAAAGTAAGGCTAGGAAGAATGCTTTTCTACGATGCCCAACTTTCTGAAGATAAACAAATTTCATGTGCAAGCTGTCATAAACAACAATTTGCTTTTAGCGACAATACCGCTGTAAGCAAAAAAGTGAATCATGGCTCTACAACTCGAAACTCTATGGTGCTTTTCAATCTCATATATACCAATAATTATTTTTGGGACGGAAGAACAGGAACGCTTGAAAGTACATGTTTAGATGCTTTGCTGGGCGAGCAAAATTTTGACATCAATCGTGTAGCGCCTATTTTAAAAAACAATCCAACTTATTTAAGTCTATTCAAACAAGTATATGGTAATGAAGAAGTGACTCAAGATCAAGTAGTAAAAGCATTGGCAAGTTTTATACGCACTATGATATCGGCGGGTACAAGACTGGACAAAGGCGCTAAAGAAGGATTGCCCGAAAAATATTTAACTCCTAATGAAATACTTGGAAAATCTGTTTTTGATGGTGAAATTGATTTTGGTGGCGATTGTTTTCACTGTCATGGAAGTGCCAAAGGCAATCCTTTATTTACAGATAACGAATTTCATAATAATGGATTAGATGATTTTAATAGTTATGCTCAGTTTACAGACAAAGGGAAAGGAGCTGTCACAGGACTTCAAACAGATTATGGCAAATTTAAAACAGGTACTTTACGAAATTTAAGTTTTACGGGGCCTTATATGCACGATGGTAGGTTTTCTACTTTGGACGAAGTCCTCAATCATTACAATACAGGCGTTAAAAACAATATTACCATAGACCCAAACATGAAAAAAGCAAATGTAGGAGGCTTGCAGCTTCCACAATCCAAGCTTGACCAATTAAAAGCCTATTTGTTAATGCTTAACGATGTAGATTTTATTAGAGATACTTCATTCAGCAATCCATTCTAAAAAACAGTGAACGCATTATTGATAGACTGCGAAGATTCTTATACCCTCAATATTTATGATTATTTGAGGCGTATAGATATCCATGTGAAAATGCTATCTTATCAAGATTTTGATGAAAATTTTTCGGTAGATTCTTATGATGCGGTTATACTATCTCCCGGCCCCAATGAGGCTATATCCTATCCAAAAATACTGAATTGGATAGCAAAGAATGAAAAAAATATACCCATTTTAGGCATTTGTCTAGGACATCAAATTTTAGGACATTACTACGGACATTTTTCTATCAAAGCAAAAAAAGCGTTGCATGGTGTTCCAATGAATATTCGCTGTAATCATCATCCCTTATTTGATTTTTTGGATTATAATATGATGCAAGTAATGCCTTATCATTCTTTGGTTATTTCAAAAAACGAATCCAGTCCGCTAGATATTTTAGCTACGAATTCAGATGAGGAAATTATGGCTTTTGCTCACAAATCCCTTCCCATAGCAGGATTTCAGTTTCATCCAGAATCCATTGGAACACCTCTTGGTTTAGAATTATTTAGGGCTTGGAAGAAATGGGTAAAGAAAAAATAATATAATTGAGAAATATTACTTTCTAATAATATTAGCTCCAATAGCATTGAGTCTTCCATCGATATTTTCATATCCACGATCTATTTGTTCAATATTATGGATAATAG
>JBIPPG010000296.1:0-3577 GCA_044368545.1 Chitinophagales bacterium
TTAGAAAAATTTTTATAATCCTACGATATGTCTATACTTGTAAAAAATCTTACTAAAATATACGGAGAGCAAAAGGCGATAGATAACATCTCCTTTGAAGTAAAAAAAGGCGAGATTGTAGGTTTTCTGGGACCGAATGGTGCGGGAAAATCCACCACCATGAAAATCTTGACGTGCTATCTTCCTCAGACAGAAGGCTTGGCAAAAGTATGTGATTTTGATACACGAGAGCAAGAGCAAGAAGTAAAAAAACGCATTGGATATTTGCCTGAGAGCAATCCTTTGTACAAAGAAATGTACGTAAAAGAATACCTTCATTATGTAGCCAAAGTATATCAACTAGCAAATCCTATGCAGCGCGTAGCCGAAATGATAGGCATTACAGGATTGACCCAAGAGCAAAACAAAAAAATTCATCAGCTCTCCAAAGGATACAAACAGCGGGTGGGAATAGCACAAGCTATTATTCATAATCCCGATGTATTGATTTTGGATGAACCTACTTCGGGCTTAGACCCCAATCAATTGGTTGAAATCCGAAAATTGATTAAAGATATAGGCAATGAAAAAACCGTACTACTTTCTACGCATATTATGCAAGAAGTAGAAGCGATGTGCGAACGTGTCATTATCATCAATCGAGGAACTATAGTTGCGGATGATACTACCTCACAGCTCAAATCCAATGTAAGCAATCAAACTATTATTTGCATTGAATTTGCCGAAAAAGTGAATATCGAAGAACTAAAATCGGTAAAAGGCGTAAAAAAAGTAGAAAAAGAAGGAAATGAATATAAAGTTTACAGTCAAGATAAAAATATTGATGTAAGACAAGAACTCTTTAACAAAGCCGTAGCCAGTCAATGGACCATAGTAAGTATGCGTCAAGAAACTAGAGATTTGGAAGCGGTATTTAAAGAATTGACTCAAAAAAAACAATAAACACATGAAAAGTATATTAATAAAAGAAATTCACGCGTTTTTTTCGTCGCTCATAGGTTTTTTGGCGATAGGAATTTTTGTGGGCATTACGGGATTTATGATTTGGTTTTTCCCTACATACAGTGTGCTAAACTACGGATATTCTAGCTTAGAAATGTTTTTTTCTTTGGCACCTATTTTGCTTTTGATTATTATCCCTGCTATTACAATGCGTCTTTTGAGCGAGGAAAAACAAAGTGGTACTATTGAATGGATATTCACCAAACCTTTGACCGATTGGGACATTATTTTGGGGAAATATTTGGCGAGTATTGTCTTGATTATCATATCATTGCTCCCTACATTGATCTATTATTTTTCTATTTATCAATTGGGATTGCCAAAAGGAAATATTGATAATGGTGGCGTAGTAGGCAGTTATATAGGACTGATTATGTTGTCGGGAGTTTTTTGCGCCATAGGACTTTATGCGTCTTCGGCTACTACCAATCAGATTGTGGCTTTTATTATGGCAGCGGTATTGAGTGCATTTTGTTTTTGGGGATTTGATTTGGTATCTAGCTTTGCATCTTTTGATGGTATGCCAGAGTATATTCTCAAAAATTTGGGCATTTCATACCACTACGATAGCATATCCAGAGGCGTTTTGGACACTAGAGATGTCATATATTTCGTATCGGTTATCTCATTATTTTTGTATTTCACATTTTATAATTTAGAAAAACGAAAATATTAGAATTTATAGACCAAAAAATCTGTATTTTTGCAAATAATATAAGGCCTCGTAGTTCAATTGGATAGAATATCAGATTTCGGCTCTGAGGGTTGAGGGTTCGAATCCTTCCGAGGTCACTTTAATCAATAGATTTTGAATCAAAAAGCACATTATTTCAATATTGGCGGTGTTCCCGAACATTTCAATATTCCTTGGAGAAAATCGATAGACGAAGGACTCTTTGCCCTCAAAAATATTGAGCTAGATTGGCACGACTACCGAGGAGGCACGGGCGATTTGATCCAAGCACTCGAAGACAAGACTTTGGATATAGCGATAATGCTCACCGAAGGAGCTATAAAGTCAATCTCCGATGGAAAAAAATTCAAAATCATTCAAATCTATGTCAATTCACCTTTAATTTGGGGAATATACGCATACCGAACTACCACATTGACCGCATTAGAAGATATAAAAGCACCCCATTTTTGTATCAGCAGACATTATTCGGGCTCGCATTTGATGGCTTTTTTGCTTTCAAAAAAATTTAATTGGGCATTGAACAAAGATAGTTTTAGCATAATAGGAAATTTTATTGGGGCATTGGGAAATATGCAAGAAAATCCTAATCATCTTTTCCTTTGGGAACGATTTATGACCAAACCTTATGTAGATTCGGGTCAATTGACCAAAATGGGCGAAATAGCTACTCCATGGCCTAGTTTTAGCATAGTGGTTCGAGAAGATTTTATGAATGTAAATCAAGCCGTTCTGCTTCAAATGCTAGAAATGATAGCCCAATACACATATAAATTCAAGCAAAACGCTCAACAATCTATCGAATATATTTCCAGTTTTTTTGGATTTTCGATACAAGATATGAAAGTATGGCTAGCCGATACCGACTGGAACTATGTTCTAGATCCACCCGAACTCAAAATTGAAGGTGCGGTACAACTGCTCAAAGAATTGGGATTGATTCCTTTTGAAATTAAAGCAAAAAATTTATGCCCACATCACAATTTTTGGGGAAATATTTCGTTTTGATAACTCACTAACAAAATACAGAACACTTGAATTTTTTATCGCATTATTACCGAGTACAAGATGAGGCTTTGTATTACAAATTTGGAACTATGCTGCCCGATTTGTATCACAATTTTTCATTTTTTTACAACAAACATATAGCGGAAATAAGTCCACGTTCTCATGTATTGAAAGAAGACCAAGACTTGCATTACGGCATACTGAATCATTACAACGATGATAAAATTTTTCATCAATTACCCATTTTTAATTCAATAACTTATTTTGAACAAAATGAAGTTTTGAAATCTATCAAACGAAAAAATTTTGTAGCACATATTTTCTTCGAAATATTGCTAGATCATTTGTGCATAGAAGCGCACCCGCATATCCTCAAAAACTTTTATAACGATATGAAAGATTTTGACAAAAAAATAATTTTTAATTTTTTAGAAAAAAGTATTCCCTCATCTGAAACAAATGTATTATTTTTGAGGAATTTTGATAATTTTTTGGATATCAAATACATGAATTTCTATGCCGAAGAATCCAATCTACTCAAAGCACTTCATGCCATTACAGGCAAAATAGGACAATGGGAGCTGAATTCTGAAACAAAAGAACAACTTATGATTTTTATCCAAAAATCAAAAAAAGAATACAATTTTCAAGATGTAGAGAAACAAATGAATGATGAATAACTATTATTTTTATTTTTTGAGCCTTATCCTACTTGGTTTTTCCAATGAAATACAAGCACAATCTAATTTCCGAAAATACAGCAATGAATTTTTGAAAATAGGCGTAGGAGGCAAATATCTAGGAATGGGAGGCGCTTTGGCGGCTGGAGATAATGACGTTACCTCTGTTTTTTATAATCCGGCATCTATTGCT
>JBIPPG010000041.1:0-12223 GCA_044368545.1 Chitinophagales bacterium
TCCGCAACTTTGATTCGCATACCTCGGATACAAGCTTTTCCGCCTTTTTTCCCATTTTCTAGGGTAATAATTTCTTTATAATTCAACATGTGGGTCAAAATGTTTTTACAAAAATACTAAAATTTAGCTTCAATTTATAAATAATATTTTAAAGTCGTTGCATAACTCGTTTGATATATGATTCTTTCCAGCTTTTGAATTGATTTTCTACAATGTTTTTTCTAGCTTCTTTTACCATTTGAAGATAAAAAGAAAGATTGTTGATACTGGCTATTTGCATACCTAGCAACTCATTGCAGCGAATCAAATGTCTTAGATAAGCCTTTGTAGTATTGCGAATCAAAGGATTGGTAGACAAAGGGTCTATGGGCGAAAAATCGTATTCCCATTTTTTGTTCTTTATATTGATAATACCTTCATTGGTAAATAAAAGGCCATGGCGAGCATTTCGGGTAGGCATTACACAGTCAAACATGTCTACGCCTCGTTCTATCGCTTCTAAGATATTGGCTGGTGTTCCTACGCCCATCAAATATCGTGGTTTTTCTTTTGGCAAAATTCCATTGACTACTTCTATCATATCGTACATTTCCTCGTCGGGTTCGCCTACTGCCAAGCCTCCTATAGCATTGCCAAAGGCTTCTTTGCTAGCGATATATTCGGCACTTTCTATTCGCAAGTCTTTGTATACGCTTCCTTGCACAATGGGAAACAAGAACTGTTGATAGCCATATTTGGGTTGAGTGGCGTTGAATTGGGTAAAACAACGGTCTAGCCAACGGTGTGTCATTGCCAATGATTTTTTTGCATAACCATAGTCGCAAGGATATGGCGTACATTCGTCAAAAGCCATAATAATATCCGCTCCAATGCTGCGCTGAACATCCATGACATTTTCGGGCGTAAAAAAATGGTACGAACCATCGATATGACTCTGAAAACGAACGCCTTCTTCAGTTATTTTTCGCCTATGCGCTAGGCTATATACTTGAAATCCGCCGCTATCGGTCAGCATCGGTTTGTTCCATCCCCCAAATTTGAGCAATCCTCCGGCTTTTTCTAGTACATCGGTGCCTGGACGTAAGTATAGGTGATAGGTATTTCCCAAAATAATTTCTGCACCAATATCTTCTCTCAATTCTTCAAAATGCACACCTTTAACTGTAGCGGCCGTACCTACGGGCATAAAAATGGGTGTATGAATTACCCCATTATCGGTGGTAATGGTTCCCGCACGAGCGTGTGTATCTTTACATGAATTCTCTATCTCAAAAAACGGCATCTTCAATTATTTTTTGCAAAGATAGGATTTTGTGCCTTTTTGCAATGAAGTAATGATTTTTTTATTGATTATAAATAGATTATGATTATTTTTGTGGCATAAAATAAAAAATATGAGAACGCTATTTTTATTATTCATTCTTTTTTTAACTTCATGTGTCAAAGATAATAATACGAAAAACACAGATGTTGTGGATACAAGATATTATTTTGAGACGATAATGCCTTCCTATGCTCATATTTCCAAAGTGAAAGAGTTTGTGAAATTTCAAAATCCAAAATCAACAGTGAATGCTGGTAAATTATTGGTTTATAGAAATTGGATTTTTTTAGTTGAAAAAAAGGAAGGTGTTCATATTATTGATAATACCAATCCTTCTAACCCTCAAAAAATTGGATTCATAACGATACCTGTAGCAGAAGATATTCATTTAAAAAATGATGTTTTGTACAGTGTAGGGAGCAATTTTATTTTGTCTATAGATGTCAGCAATGTCCGTATGCCATCGGTACTTTCAATTACAACGGATATTGGAGGATATTATAGCGATAGCAATAAAACCTATAAGGATTCCTTTGTATATGCATATCAAAATCGATATGTACATTATAATTATTTTACTATAGCATACCCTTTCGAAGAGTTTACCCTTTCAGATATTAACACAGTCTCGAATACCTCCACTGCAAAAGTAGGCTCTATGGCTCGTGTAGCTTTAGTTTCGGATTATTTGTATTATGTAAGTAGGTCTAAAATTGTAGCTTTCAAATTAGTGTCAAAAATACCACAATTTAGAAGTAGTCAATTGTTTGCTATTCCAAATGTAGAAACTATCTTTCCATATAAAAATAATTTATTTTTGGGAGCTTTTACGGGGATGTATATCTATGGGACAAATAATCCCGATATGCCCAATAAAATAGGCGAATTGAATCATGCTCGATCATGTGATCCTGTAGTCGTGGAAGGGGATTATGCTTATGTTACCCTTAGTCGAGGAAATTTTTGTTCGATGAATGCTGTAGATGAATTGAAAGTAATAGATGTGAGCAATCTCTCCTCACCTAAATTAATAAAAGATTATCCTATGTATAATCCCAAAGGATTGGCTATAGAAAATAATAAGTTGTTTATCTGTGATGGCGCAGAAGGATTGAAAATATATGATGCTACGGATAAAAAAAATATTGACTTGAATAAATTAGCTACATTCAAAGATGGAACGATGCAAGATCTCATCTTGGATAGAGGAAAAATCATTACTGTAACTAATAATGCTATCATTCAATATTCTTATTCCGATTTTAACAATATCTACAAATTGAGCGAAATCAGATAAAAAAGCTTCATTGAAAAGAAAACATGCTATAGTTTTGTTATTCGAAAAATATAAAAATGAAGATTAAAGAATGTATACAACTCCTGGAACAATGGGCAAATCCTTTGTTGGCGGAGAGTTATGATAATTGTGGGTTGATAGTAGGCGATAGTCAAGCGGAAATTACTAGTGCATTGATTACATTAGATTGTACCGAAGCGGTGGTGGAAGAAGCCATTACAAAAAATTGTAATTTCATCATTGCGCATCATCCTATTGTGTTTTCAGGATTGAAGAAGATTACAGGCAAAAATTATGTAGAGCGCACGATATTAAAAGCTATTAAAAATGATATAGCTATCTATGCCATTCATACCAATTTGGATAATGTGCAAACGGGGGTTAATCATATGGTTTCTGAAAAAATAGGACTCAAAAACACGCGAATCCTTCAGCCAAAATCAGAATTGTATCGAAAATTGGTAACCTATATTCCTTTGGATTTTAAGGATAAAGTAGCGGAAGCCATTTTCAATGCAGGCGCTGGCTATATCGGCAATTACAGCGAAGCGAGTTTTTTTCATACAGGTACAGGCACCTTCAGGGGCAATGAAGCTTCAAATCCTAGTATTGGCAAGCCAAATGAATTGGAATCTGTGGAAGAATATCGCTGGGAGGTGATTTTCCCATTTTATCTACAATCTCAGATAGTTTCGGCGTTGAAATCGGCACATCCCTATGAAGAAGTAGCGTATGATATATTATCTCTTGAAAATGAGGCAAATGATATAGGAAGTGGTATGATAGGCGAGCTGGAGGAAGCTATAGATTTGAATGTTTTTTTAGGAAAATTAAAAGAAGCCTTTGGTTGTCAGTCCATTAAATATACCCCTATTCATAAGAAAGTAAAGCGTGTAGCGCTATGCGGGGGTGCGGGCAGTTTTCTTCGAATGGATGCCATGGCACAAAGCGCCGATGTATATATTACTGGTGATATGAAATATCATGAATTTTTTGATAGCGAAGACAAAATGAGCATAATTGATATAGGACATTATGAAAGTGAACAGTTTACGAAGGAATTAATTTTCAATTATATTAAAAAAAATGTATTATCTTTGCCCACCCAAATTTCGAGTGTTAATACAAATCCTGTAAAATATTATATCTAAGTTATGAAAAGAAATGAAGTATCGGTAGAAGAAAAATTGGAAGCGTTGTATCGCTTGCAAAAGATTGATTCTCAAATAGATAAAATTAATTTCATCAAAGGTGAGCTTCCTTTGGAAGTAGAAGAAATGAATGACGAAATCATTGGATTGAACACCCGTTTGTCTAATGTAGAAGCTGAAATGGCTGAGGTTGAAAAAAACATTTCGGATCGTACCCGTATCAAAGAAGAAACAAAAACGTTGATCCAAAAATTGGAAAAACAACAAAATAGCGTTAAAAACAATAGAGAGTTTGAGTCATTGAGCAAAGAGCTTGAATTGGCAAAATTGGAAATTGAACTTTGCGATAAAAAAATCAAAGATTTTAATGAAAAGAAAAATTCATTAAACTTGAGATTGGCAGAAGCAAATAAAGCTATTGAGTCAAAACAAAAAGATCTTGAAATCAAAACTCAAGAGCTTAAAGTTATTGAAGAAGAGACCGATAAAGAATTGGCTCAATTGATGGCAGAAAGTACAGAAGCAAAAACAAAAGTAGATGAGCGTCTATTGAATGGTTATACAAAAATTCGTTCTAATTATAGAAATGGATTGGCTGTAGTAACAATTGATAGAGATAGCTGTGGAGGCTGTTTTGCAAAAATTCCACCTCAAAGACAATTGGAAGTAAAACAACGCAAAAAAGTAATCGTATGTGAAAACTGCGGAAGAATCTACTCATATCCACAAGAAAAAGAAGTAGAAGACCAAAACAAAGTGGTAGAAGAAGCTCCAAAAGTAACTAGAAGCCGAAGCAAAAGAGCTTCTAGAGTAGCAGAATAATAAATACCTAAAACAAATAAATTATCAAAAGACCTTTGGATGTATATTTCAAAGGTCTTTTTTTTATGTCCTATTCTAAATAATCTTATTTTTGTTTGTTTAAAAAAAACTGTATTTGAAAAAAAGTATATTCATTTTGATGGGATGGTTGCAAAAAAGCATATTTTTTGTATTGACTTTTTTCAGCCAAAAAGCTAAAATGTCGTATGAAGGACGAGCTAAAAATTCGATTTTCTACAATACTCATAACACATCCGATTTCAAAGATTGTATTTGGTTTCATAACGCTTCATTAGGCGAATTTGAACAAGTCCGCTATCTTATCCAACGAATAAAAGAATTAGTTCCTGATACCAAAATTATAGTCACCTTTTTTTCTGTTTCGGGTTATCGTCCTCAACAAAACTTTCAATATGCCGATGCGGTATTGTATTTACCATTTGAAAATCAAAAAGATATACATACTTTTCTTGACTATTTTCAGCCCAAAAAAGTGTTTTGGGTGCGTTATGAATTTTGGCCGTTGATGATTTCAAATATTGCGGAGCGAAAGATTCCTTTAATTCTTTTAAATGGGGTTTTTAGAAATTCTTATTCCTTGTTTTACAAGCCTATTTTGAAATATTGTCTCGCGTTGTTTGAAAAAATATATGTAGTAGATCCTGAATCAAAAACGGCAATTCAAAAACTGGGTTTTCATTCGGAAGTGCTAGCAGATACTCGTTTTGAACGCATGCAAGCGGTAAAAGATACGCCATTTGAAGATGAAAAAATATCCAATTTTTTTGATAATAATCCTAGTTTGATTATGGGCAGTACTTGGACTCAAGATGAAGAATTATTGCTAGAAATATTGCCTTATTTCCCAAAATTAAAGGTAATAATAGCGCCTCATGAAGTTCATAATTCACGAATGGAAGCATTGAAAAAACGATTTCCAGAAGCTCTTTTTTATTCACAATACAAAGGACGGAAAACAGAAGAAAATATATTAATCATAGATTCTATAGGGATGTTGTCAAAATTGTATCGATTTGGAACAATTAATTATGTTGGAGGCGGATTTAATAAAGTGGTTCACAGTTTGCTCGAACCTATGGCTTATGGCAAGCCTATTTTAATTGGCAAGAATATTGAAAAAAGTGCTGAAGCACAACGATTTGTAAAAGAAAAATGGGTAGCTCAAGTTTTTGATTCTCAATCTTTTAAAGAAGCATTAGAAAAATTATTACTTATGGATAATTCAAATAATAATGAAGCACGAATAGCGTATTTTCAATCGCATTTGGGAAGTGTAACAAAAATAATAAACGAGCATATTTTAAAATAATACTTAACTTTGACACTTTATAATAGAGCTAATATGTCTGTAACAAAAGAAATTAAACGAATTACTACGCAGAGCCTTCAAAAAATGAAACATGATGGCGAGAAAATATCAATGCTTACGGCTTATGACTTTTCGTTAGCAAAAATTGTGGATGGTGCAGGAATTGATATAATATTGGTGGGAGACAGCGCCTCCAATGTGATGGCTGGACACGAAACCACATTGCCTATTACGCTTGACCAAATGATATATCATGCTTCATCGGTAGTGAGAGCCGCAGAACGTTGTTTGGTAGTAGTGGATATTCCCTTTGGATATTATCAAGGCGATTCAAAACTTGCATTGAATAGTGCTATTAGAATTATGAAAGAATCGGGGGCTCATGCAGTGAAATTAGAAGGTGGGGAAGAAATCAAAGAATCTATCACTCGTATTTTATCTGCTGGTATCCCTGTAATGGGACATTTGGGACTTACCCCACAGTCTATTTATAAATTTGGGACCTATAATGTACGAGCAAAAGGAGAAGCCGAAGCGAATAAACTGCTACAAGATGCCGATTTGCTACAAAATCTTGGTTGTTTTGCATTGGTTTTAGAGAAAATCCCTGCTAATTTAGCTACAAAAGTATCTCAAAGTTTGCATATCCCAATAATAGGTATAGGTGCTGGAGGCGGAGTAGATGGTCAAGTGCTTGTATTGCACGATATGTTGGGTATTACGCAGGAGTTTAGTCCACGATTTATAAGAAGATATGCTTCTCTTGCCGAAATAATGGATGCTTCGGTCAAGCAATATATTGAGGATGTAAAGTCCAAAGATTTTCCAAACGAAAAAGAACAATATTAGCAATTGATGACAGAATTTGTAGTTCTTGTAAATGAAAAAGACCAGGTGCTAGGCACTATGGAAAAAATGGAGGCACATGTAAAAGGACTTTTACATAGAGCTATCAGTGTTTTGATTTTTAATGAAAATGGGGAAATGCTTATTCAGCAACGAGCAGCGGTAAAGTATCATTGGCCACTAATATGGGCAAATGCCTGCTGTAGCCATCCTAGAGAACATGAATCCTATAGCGAAGCGGCACATCGTAGAGTTTTTGAAGAATTGGGGATTCAAGTAAATTTAGAAAAGAAATTTGATTTTATATACAAAGCTACTGATAAAACAACAGGATTGATAGAACACGAGTTGGATTATGTATTTGAAGGAAAATACGATGGTGATATACCGTTCAATACAGATGAAGTAGCGGCTGTAAGGTGGATTGCTATTCCAGAATTAAAAAAAGAAATTGCAGAAAATGAAGAAAAGTATGCTTTTTGGTTTCGCGAAATTATGAAACAATTATAGATGTCAATTTACAATTCTAATTATAGAATCTTTGTCAACAAGCATTTTTGAGTTGTAGTTTATCAAAAAACCAATTTTTTTACCAGAAAGTTTTAGATAAGTTAGCACTTGTTTTTTATGTACATCATGAAGATATTCAACCGATTTTATTTCTAAAATTACAGTATCATTTACTAAAATATCTATTCTAAAACCAATATTTAGATTTACATTTTTATATACCACTTCTATGGGGACTTGATTCTTTGGACTTAACCCTTGAAGTCTTAATTCATGAATGAGGGCAGCTTCATAAACACTTTCTAAAAGTCCTGGACCTAATTCTTTATGAACATTAAATATTGCTGCTCTAATAGCATAGGTTAAATCTTCGTATAACATAATTGTTTTCTTTAATGCAAATTTAAAAAGTTTTCCGAAAAAATTAAGAAAAAATTTCTGTGTATTCTGTGTATTCCGTGAGAGTAAAAAGAATAATTTCTCACAGAAAGCACGGAATTCACGGAAGAAAGTTTAGATATATAAATAAGTTCAGTGATTTCAGAGATTTCCGTTAGAGTAAAAAGAATAATTTCTCACAGAAAGCACGGAATTCACGGAAGAAATAATCTTTATTTTATCTTTTATTAAAATTCAGTGATTTCAGAGATTTCCGTGAGATAAAAAATTAGTAGCTCACAGAAAGTACGGAATCCACGGAAGAAAGTTTAGATATATAAATAAGTTTAGTGATTTCAGAGATTTCCGTGAGCGAAAAACCTCTCTATTTTATTCAAAAATATACTTTTGAAAATAGGCTACAATTTTTTGTTTTAGGGTAGATTCTTGCATTTTGATAAACATTTGTGGCATAGGTTTCAGTTCCTTGAAATGTGGCCAACCTTCGGCATCAATTGACTCAAATTCATAATATTCGCCTTCAAATATTTTGCACATACCTATATGAATCAAATCTTGTTTTTCTTCTTTCTCAAATTCTCTCACTTGGCCTAGTTCGTTCATTCCTATTAAATACAAAAACCCTTGAATATCGGGTTTTTTCCCAAATATATCTTCGGTATAGGCTCTTACTTGCGCCCAGTCTTTCATCAGCTGAATATCATTTTCATTTTTATTTTCAAAAAGTAGTGGCATCGTTATTTTTTTTACAAAAATACACTAAGAAAGAGAAAGGTGTATATATAATATCACTCATTTCTAGGATTCGTTTTACTTTTGCAAAAAATAATTGGAATGAAGACCAAAGGATTGTCAAAGAATAAGGTAAATGTAATTACACTTGGATGCAGCAAAAATACAGTGGATAGCGAAGTCTTAATGGGGCAGTTGTCTCATGGAGGCATTGATGTAGTACATGAAAGCCAGCAAGAGGATTTTGATACGGTTATCATTAATACTTGTGGATTTATCGATAGAGCCAAAGAAGAAAGCATCAATACGATTCTTCAATTTGCGGAAGCTAAGAAAAAAGGATGGATTGAAAAATTATATGTGACGGGTTGTCTTTCCCAGCGATACAAAGATAATTTGGAGGAAGAAATCAAGGAAGTAGACGCCTACTTTGGCACTATGGAATTGCCTTTATTGCTCAATCGATTCAATATTGATTATAAAAAAGAATTGATAGGCGAGCGTGTATTGAGCTTGGATACTCATTATGCGTATTTGAAAATTTCGGAAGGTTGTAATAGAAAATGTAGTTTTTGTGCTATCCCTTTAATGCGTGGATTGCACGAATCTAGAACTATTGAGAGCTTGGTAAACGAAGCTAAGCTATTAGCAAAAAAAGGCGTAAAAGAATTGATGTTGATAGCACAGGAATTGACCTATTATGGACTGGATATTTACAAAAAAAGAAGCTTAAATGAATTGCTCAATGCGTTGTGTGAAGTAGAAGGCATCGAGTGGATTCGTCTTCATTATGCGTATCCATCGCAGTTTCCACTTGAGATATTAGATGTAATTCGCGATCAACCTAAAATATGCAACTATTTGGATATTCCTTTGCAGCATATTTCAGATAAAGTCCTCAAGGATATGAAGCGAAATATTACCAAAAAACAAACAATCGATTTGGTCAATACGATTCGAGAAAAAGTGCCAGGCATTTCTTTAAGAACTACAATGCTTACTGGGTTTCCTACCGAAACGGAGGAAGATTTCAATGAATTGATGGAGTTTATTGAAGAAATGAAATTTGATCGATTGGGCGTATTTATGTATTCGCACGAGGAAAATACCAGTGCGCATAAACTGGAAGATGTGCATTCGGAAGATGAAAAACTGGATCGTCAGCAACGATTGATGGAAGTTCAATCGGCTGTTAGCTTTGAATTGAATCAAAATAAAGTAGGCAAAACATTCAAAGTATTGCTAGATAGAGTAGAAAGTGGAGTATACTATGGTCGTACCGAATTTGATAGTCCCGAAGTGGATAATGAAGTAGTCATTCAAACGGATAAACATCTTCGTTTGGGCGATTTTGTAATGGTTAAGATTATAGATGCAACCGAGTTTGATTTAGAAGGAGAAATTGTAGATTAATAAAATTAATTAGAAATTCAAAGATTCCATTATCTTTGCAACATTAAAAAAATAAAATGCCTTTTTCAAAAGAAAATCTTCATACTATCCCACAACACATTGCTATCATTATGGATGGTAATGGAAGGTGGGCAAAAGAAAAAGGCGAGAATAGAACTTTTGGTCATCAAAACGGTGTAGAATCGGTTCGTGAAGCGATAAAAGGTTGTAGAGAATTGGGAGTATCTTACCTTACTTTATACGCATTTTCTTCCGAAAATTGGAATAGACCCAAGGAAGAAGTTGATTTTTTGATGAGTTTGCTAGTAGAAGCTATCAAAAATGAAACGCCAGAGTTGAACAAGAACGATATAAAACTTGAAACTATTGGCGATATCAAAGCCTTGCCCGAAGCGAGCTATAAATCGCTTCTACAGGCGAAAGAAGATACTAAAAACAATAAATCACTTACCTTGATTTTGGCTCTTAATTATGGGGGGCAAATGGAAATTACGCAAGCCGTTCATTGTATTGCGAGCAAAGTGAAAAATGGCGATTTGGAAATAAATGATATCGATGAATCGGTAATTTCTGAACATTTACATACAGCCCCATTCCCAAATCCTGATATCCTTATCCGTACTTCAAACGAAATGCGTATTAGCAATTTCCTTCTTTGGCAATTGGCGTATGCAGAGTTTTTCTTTTTGGAGAAATATTGGCCCGATTTTAGGAAAGAAGACTTATTTGAATGCGTAGCGGCATATAATAATCGTGAAAGACGATTTGGAAAGACGAGCGAACAATTAAATGGCTAGAATTTTTTTATTTTTATTTTTTATAAATACGGCTTGTGTTGCCTTGGCACAAGTTAAGGAAATTGTATCAAAAGATGGCGAGATAGATTTGCCAATGGATTCTATGAAAAATCATATTTTTTTTCAATTCAGAATGAATGAAGAAACCTATAAAAGAGAATTTTTAATAGAAAATATCCCCAAAGTAGCGGCACAATATTTAGATTCAAGTATCTATTTTAGGATGGCTTCGCCCGATACTATTTTAGAATATTTTGTAGTATATCCTTGCAGTTTGATCGATTCTGTAGATTTTCATGACCACAAAATTGATAAAAATGGCTATGTGACTGCATCAATGTTTATACGATTTGAAGAAGGTTCGTATATATTGGAAATCAAAGATTTGGAATGGGTGAATAGAGATCGTAAAAAGTCTAATCTGGATGTATTGTATATAAAATACAAAAGCCAACGGGTGCCGTTGAAACAAAAATTATATTTTTATGGGGCATTAAAATCGGCGGAGTATCTTATCAATGAGACCTTGGAAAATTATACCATCATCCTTGAAGATTTAATTGACAAAAAATTAGAAGAGAAGGAATAATTGTGTCAAAATTTGTTAATTTTATATAAATCTTCGTTTTATAAAGCAATTTTATATATTTTTGCAGAAATTTTGTAAGTGAAAACAAAAGTTGTAATCTATATAGTTTTTATAGTATTATTAAGCATTAAACCTATTAATGCGCAAATATCTCTTACCGATAATGCTACAGCATCGCAGTTAATTCAAAGAATTTTGGGATCTGGAGTTACTTATTCAAATCCAGTTTTAAATTGCCCCGGAGTCGCCAACGCTTTATTTACTACTACTAGTTCAAACTTAGGCCTTACGAGTGGTATAGTTTTAACTACAGGAAGAGCATTGACTGTACCCTCGGGCCCTATAGGCATCAATGGATCTTCTTTGCTCTTTCCAAATAATGTAAATAATATTAATCTAGTAGATCCTGATATTCAATCGTTTAATAGTTCTTATATTCAAAAAGATTTATGTAAATTAGAATTTGATTTTATCCCAAAAGGCGATACAATTTCGATGAATTATGTATTTGCTTCTGAAGAATATACCTCTTACAATTGCTCAAAATTTGGCGATGTAATGGGAATCTTTTTATCGGGGCCAGGGTATCCTACTCCTTCAAATATAGCTAAAGTACCCAATACCAATGTAGCGGTTTCTATCAATAGTATTAATAATGGAACAGGATTGACACCCACTTGTACCAATCTTCACCCAAATTCACCCTTTACAGCATATTATACCTCCAATGCTTCCTCTACGGTTACCTATAATGGATTTACAAAATTCATGACAGCTATTGCATCGGTAACGCCTTATGCCAATTATCATATAAAAATAGCTATAGCGGATATTTCGGATTCTTTAACCGATTCTGGATTATTTATAGGCGAAGGAAGTTTTACATCAGAACCTATATTGGTGCTAGAAAAATCTTCTACGGGAGATTTGAAAACCAATCCTTTGTATGCAATTGAAGGCTGTTCGCCGGGCGTTGTAAAATTTAAAAGAAAAAAGAATAATGTACCATTAAT
>JBIPPG010000042.1:0-12216 GCA_044368545.1 Chitinophagales bacterium
TCTATTTTTTTTGCATCTTGATAATCCTTTTTGTAAAGTTCAAATACTCGATCAACAGATTCATCTTTGGACTTTTTTTGAATATTGGCTTTGCCTTTTCTTCTATCGTGAATTTTGTCAATTTCAGTTCTAATTTTTTTTCTTGAATCGACAATACTTGAATCGAGTTTGGAAATTTCAATTTCTCTAATTATTTGCTTTTCTAATTCCTTAATCTTGTTTTCAATATCTACGTGACCTTTACCAAAGCTCGCTTCAATGCCTTTAATTTTCCCCTCGCTATTTTCGAGTAACAATGAATGTGAAATGTAATCTCTATCGAAAATTCTAAGGTTCTCAGACTTCTTGGCTGTATCTTTTAGAAATTCATCTTTAATGCCATTTGCAATAGAACTCTTGCCTTTACCATTGTAACCAAATAGAATGTTTTTGTCACGAAAAAGTAAATCATTAGGGTTAGTGTAATTATCAAAAGATTTATAAGTATAATTTTTGAGCTTTGTTAACATATTTTCTTTTATTTTAAAGTTCTTAGTTGAAAAATATATTTCATTTGTTTAGTTTTTAATAATAAAATTGAAGTTAAATTATGTATTAAGATAGTTGAAACGCAATTTTATAATTAATATGGTATTCCTTATTCTTGCCATAGCAATTCTAGCTTCAAAATGTTCTTTTTTGCTGATTATTTTCATGTTTCATAAATATTTAGATAAAAAATTATACCATTTTTTTGTATTGACAGCTCTTGCACTTGGATGAGATACTAGTAAAATAATCATTTCATTATGAGTATATGAAATAGGGACAATTCTATTTATACTCTCATTAGACATTGTTTGTCTTTTATATTTTGGTAATAGTATTTTATCAAATGCTTGTTTACCACTTTTTCCAAAAATTATTACAGTTTTTGGAGTTAAAATTTCAGTAATTTTAATTAGAGTTTGAACACCTTTTTCAAAGTCATTTGAGTTTGGCCTTTCTTTTATATGGGTCATTGGACGTTGAATTAAATTATATTGAGCGATATGATCATACAATTTGTCAATTTCTGAATTATTTTGTATCATTTGGCTCATATTTCTATAAAACTTAATATGACTTTTCTTTTCATCTCGCCATTTACGATGATAGAATATATCTTCTTGAGCAACTTTATCTTTCTCGTTATTCTGGTAATGGCTTTCGCCAACAAGTAAAATCTTACTTTTTTCATAATCTTTCCCAACCCAAGGTAACCATTTTATATCTTTGGATTCTATTAATTTTAATAATTTATCTTCCATAAATTGTGTTAATATTTAATGTTTTGATTATTGTATATAGAAAGTAAATACAAGTCGAAAACTCTCATTTGAAACCATTTTTCATTTAAAATTGGGTCTTGTATATTTAAGAGTTTTATTGCAGAATTAATTTCAGATTCTTTTTCATTAAAAATTCTATTCCATAGAATTACGTATTCATTATAATTTTTAGCATTATCTAAAATATGTTTATTATTGTTGTCCATGATAATCGTTTCACGATTATATAGCCACAAAATTTTTGATGCAGCAACTTCAACTTGTTTTATTTCAGGTCTGCTAACAAAATGAGAATCTACTAGAAATTTAGATAAATCAGTTACACTGATATTAGGGGTTGTACTTATGATTTTTTCAACTTCGTTCAAGATTTTTTCGGCCATTTGTGGCTTAAAATTTCTTGCTATTTTCATGTAGCTACTTATGTAAAAATGGAAAGCAGGAATTGAATTTTTCTTGTTTTGTATTGCATTTATAATATTTTTTTCAATATCATAATATGCAACATAGTATCTCATTATGTCAAGATATGTGATTTTTTTCATTGATAAAGATTTAAAATTTTCTATTGTGTTTGAATATGATCTTTAACAATTTTAGTTATCTCTTCACAATATTGTTTGATGGTTTTTCCTGCAACTCTAAAATTTGGATGATAAGCATCAATATAAATTCTATTGTTTTTAGTATCAATATAAAAATTCGTACAATCAAGTTGTTGTACTAAATTTTCATCAAATCCTTCAATAAGTTCTGAAATATATCTAAATGTCATTCCACAGATAATTACTTGTGGATTTATTAAATTTATTTGCTCTTCTAGTATATCTTTATATTTGTCAAAATACGCTTTTAGTTCATTTTCATTTGCGCTTGATTTGCCGGGTATTTTTTTGATATTTATAACAGAAATATCATTTAAAATTTCTACAATTGAAAAATTATCTCTAATATATTCAACTTCATCCCAAGTTTTATTGTTTAAAATCATTTGTGAAATATAGACTATATTAGTAAATGTTTTAGACCAATTTTTAAAAAAATCATTATTTCCACTTGCTTCATAAATTCCATTTCTATAATCCCAGTTATCTATAGAATTTTCATCAAATCCATTTGAATCTTTTAATATCCATAAACATTTAATTTTAGAGTTTAAATACCTCTCAATGTTAACGATACCGTCTAAATTAGCTGAAACGTTTTCATTAAATAAAGGTAGATATGTGCTTTTAATTTTATCATCAATTATAGTTTGAATGTCTTTCATATTTTTATATTTATATTAATTTTCAAAAATAAACATAATATTTATTTAAAAAACTTAACAAATGTTAAAACTAATTTTTAGAGAGATTCCAGATAAATTTTCAATCAAGTTTTCTTTGAAAAAATGTTTAGGTTGTGAAAATTTTCTGGAAAGACGACGCGTTGTTTACGTTTCTATTCGTTTCGTGACTTTCGTTTCCGAATTCTTCGTCTCGGTACTTTCGTCATTCCGCAATTTTTTTTGATTTTCTAATTTTTTCGTTTTTTATTTTAAATATTTACGGTCTCCAGTTTTTTCTAATATACTCATTTGTTGAATTGCAACACGATTCAGTTTTAAGAGTCTTTCTTTTTGTGAAGTTTGGTCTTCTATCATTATGGCATTTATATTTTCTAAGTTGCTTAAACATATTAATTGATTCATATTGGCATAATCTCTCATATTGCCTTGCAATTCGGGATTTTCATCTCTCCATTCTTTAGCCGTTTTTCCAAAAAGCGCTACGTTTAATACGTCTGCTTCATTTGCGTATATAAGAGCCGTTTGCTGTAATGTCAATTCTTTTGGGATTAAATTTTGCTTAATGGCATCGGTATGAATTTTATAATTAATTTTGGCTAACTCTCTTTTTGCAGACCAACCTATCATTTTTTGTTCGTCTAGTTTTAGTCGTTGGAATTCTTTGATTAAGAATATTTTAAACGTTACATTGATCGCTGTACCAAACTCAAAAGCGATATCTTGATGTGCATATGTGCCTCCATACTTGCCTTTTTTTACTACAATTCCAATGGCATTTGTTTTTTCAATCCATTCTGATACACTTATCGCAAAATTTGGTAATCCTGCCTGCATTTTAAAGTGGTCAGAATCCACCACTTTAAAATTTGGATTATACAATTGTTCCCAAACACTTAAACCCAAATTTCGCATTAGGTTATTACAAAGTAATAAAATAAGGCGTTAGTTGGGTTTAACCCCGCAAATAGATTGTTTCAATAAAATGTAAATTTAATTGATTTACAATCTATTATGCGATTAATCATTTTCTAATGATTAATATGGGTTAAAAATTCAAGTGCGTATCTTGTTCGTAACCAATTTTTTATAATATCAGCAGCCCTGCTTTCACCTTCTTTTGCATTTGCCATATCTGTAAGGGAGATAAAATCCATATCGGCAACTTTTAGTATTGTAATGGATTTATCTTGAACGTTTATTTTTGCCATAGTATTTGATATTTTCTTTTTACAAAAATAATAATTTTTCTGTTTTTAATGATAGCAAATCTGTTTAGTTGTAACAATCTTTCCCAAATTCTCGTGACTTTCGTTTCCGAATTCTTCGTCTCGGTACTTGCAGCATTCCGCAATTTTTTTTATGACTTTCTAATATTTCTGAAAAAAATATACGGAATCTAATTTGTCAAGTATATAAAAGAGATCACGGATAAATTTTTCAAAGTTGACTAGCTTGTAAGGAAAAATTTTCCGAGATGACGAAGGGCGAAAATACCGCTGACCGTCATTCCGCAATTTTTTTGACATTCTAGTGATTTTGAAAAAAATATTCGGAATCTCAAATTCTAAAGTTTATAGAGATTCCAGATAAATTTTCAATCAAGTTTTCTTTGGAGAAACGTTTAGTTTGTGAAAATTTTCTGGAAAGTTGAAAGTCTCGAAAGCTTGCTCCTGTCCAGAGACGAAGAGTTCGGGAATTTGGTAACGGGTAAATCTAATATCTTTGAAAGTCTGGGGCTTATCCTTAAAAGTTATTTTAGAAAATTTGAGCGTAGTTATGCGCACGTGATAGGAGCGGCATCCTACGAAGCGTAGCGAAGTAGATATAGTACCGAATATACATCCGTAATTTTCAAACTTCGTTTTAAAAACGGCTGCAATATCGGTATTTTCAACATTGCACGGAAATGCGCCCAAAAAATTAAAAAAATCTTACCTCAAAAAAGGTGGTTGAAGAAGGGATTGGATGAAGATTTGGATGGATTCGGGACGGTACAAAATAGTAGCAATTATCCCAAAAATGGCTCCCGAAAGATGCGCACGATGTCCAATATTATCGCGTCCTTGCTTGCCCATATAGTAGGAATAGCCTATGTAGAATACCGCAAATAGAATGAAATAAACTTTAATGACAAAAAATAAACGAATATCTCCCCAAGGATCAAACAAGACTAAAGCAAATAAGCTGGCTGCCACCGCACCACTAGCGCCTATAGCGTCGTAGTAAGGATTGTTTTTATTCATAAAATAGTCGGGGAGGGAAGAGGCAATGAGTGCCAAGAAATAAAATACGATGAGAAAGGGTGAAAAAATTGTTTCGGTAGCGTCTTTGACAAAAAATAACGACATCATATTAAATAATAGATGAATAGGATCAGCGTGAACAAATCCGTGGGTAATAAATCGATAATATTCGCCATAACGATGGATTCGATAGGGTTTGAAAGAATATTTTTCCATAATGTACGGATTTTGGAAGCAATACATAGAAAATAAAACGGTAGCAATGACGATAAGAGTAGCCATATTTGGAGTTTATTGGTCAAATAATGTGTTTTGAACGGCAGGTGGACGCTTGCCTAGGTGCGTATAGGCTCTTTCGGTGGCTTCGCGGCCTCGTGCGGTTCTATTGATAAAACCTTCTTGTATCAAAAAAGGTTCGTATACTTCTTCTATAGTGCCGGGTTCTTCGCCCACAGCAGTGGCTATGGTATTGAGTCCTACGGGGCCTCCTTTGAATTTTTCGATTAAAGTGGTCAGGATTCGGTTGTCCATTTCATCTAGTCCAAACTCGTCTACATGCAAGGCGTCTAGCGCATATTTGGCTATTTCGTAGTTGATTTTTCCATCGCCTTTGATTTGTGCAAAATCTCTAACTCGTTTGAGCAAAAGGTTGGCAATACGAGGCGTGCCACGGCTTCGGCGGGAAATTTCTATGGCTGCTTTGGATTCTATTTCAGTATTGAGAAGATGCGACGAACGGGTAATAATGCCCGCCAATACTTCCAAGGTATAATATTCCATACGGATATTAATCCCAAAACGGGCTCGGAGCGGCGAAGTAAGCAAGCCCGAACGTGTAGTAGCGCCAATCAAAGTGAATGGATTGAGCGAAATCTGAACCGAACGAGCGTTAGGGCCCGTGTCTATCATAATGTCTATTTTGTAGTCCTCCATAGCGGAGTACAAATATTCTTCTACTACAGGGCTTAGGCGGTGAATTTCATCGATAAAAAGCACGTCGTGGTCTTGGAGATTGGTCAATAATCCTGCCAAATCGCCTGGTTTTTCTAGCACAGGCCCCGAAGTGATTTTGATATTGACATCCAGTTCGGATGCAATAATATTGGAAAGCGTGGTTTTACCCAATCCAGGAGGGCCGTGTAAGAGTACGTGATCGAGTGCTTCGGCACGTTGTTTGGCGGCTTGGATAAATATTTCTAAATTTTGAATGGATTGTTCTTGACCTGTAAAATCGGTCAATCGCTTGGGACGTAGCGCTTTGTCTATGTCTTTTTCTTCATTATTTAGCTCAAAAAGTTCTTTTTTGGGGTTAACTTCCATACGAGGGCAAAGTTACAAATATTTTAGGAAAAAATATTTTAAAAATAGTAAGAGCTAAATGAAACGGAGTGGGTAATTGTTTGGGTTATAAAACAGATACTTTAAGCGGATAAAAAAACGGTAGAATAAGGATAAAGTCAAATGAAGATTTGAAAAAAAAGTGAAATTTTCAAAAGTTTTGAGAAAAAGCTATACACAAAAGACTCTAAGAAGACACAAAAGACACAAAAAAAATTAATTATAAATTGTTGAAATTCAAGTTAGAAACTAAATGTTAAACTTAAATTTCTAGCCAAGTGTCTTGTGCGCCATATTTTTTGAACCAAGTGATTTGTCTTTTGGCGTAATTGCGGGAATGTTGTTTGATTTTGTCTATGACTTCATCTTTTGAAATTTGATTTTCAAAAAAAGGCAACCATTCTTTGTATCCAACGGTGTTTAAAGCATTGAGATGAAAATAGGGGAGAAGTTGCTCCACTTCTTGCTCCAATCCCATTTCTATCATTTGTTCTACTCGCTGGTCTATGCGCTGATATAGAATTTCTCTAGGTCTATTCAATATGATATTTTCTATTTCAAAGGGTCTTTTTTTAGGTTCAAAAGACTTGAAATCGCTCCATTTTTTGCCAGTGGCGTAGAAAATTTCTAATACACGTTGCAGTCGTCTGGTATTAAAAATATCCATCGATTCATACGATTCAGGGTCTATTTTTTTTACGTTTTCTTGAATCGTTTCGATAGGTTGGGAGGCTATTTCAGCATCCACTTTTGCTCTAATTTCGTTTGAAATTTCGGGCATATCATCTAGCCCAAAACGTATGGCATTGAGGTATAATCCTGTACCTCCGCAAAGAACAATGGTGTCTTTTTCTTCAAATAATTTTTGAATTAATACTAGCGCTTCTTTTTCGTAATCATTGACCGTAAATGATTCGTGAATAGATTTATTAGCTATAAAATGATGCGGAACGGTATTTAACTCCTCAAGCGATGGGCGAGCCACGCCAATATTGAGTTCTTTGTATATTTGACGGCTGTCAAAAGAGATGATTTCGGTATGGTGTTTCAATGCTAATTCGATAGCATAGGACGTTTTTCCCACTGCAGTAGGCCCTGAAATTGAAATAATTTTTTTTGTATTATTTTTGTCCATGACTTGACAATCCTAGATTTTGCGCAATTTCAAACATTAACTGTTTGGCTTCTTCAAAATTATTTTGAATTTTCCCTTCCAAAATGGCTTCTTTTATTTCATTTTTGATAATACCTACTTCCTTACAAGGCTTGAGATGAAAGGTCTCCATAATGAGTTCGCCCGAAACAGGTGGCTGGAAATTTTTGATTTGATCGCGGGTTTCTACTTCTATTATTTTTTCTTTTACTTTCTCCAGATTGAGAATGTATTTTTTTACCTTTTCTTCATTTTTGCTGGTAATATCGGCTTTGCACAGCATCAATAAATCTTCAATGTCATCGCCCGCTTCAAAAAGCAATCGACGGATGGCACTGTCCGTAATTGTTTCTTTGGTCAAAGCTATGGGTCTAAGATGCAAGAAAACGAGTTTTCGCACATAGTCCATATTTTTGTCCAAAGGCAGTTTGAGCGTTTTAAAAATTTTAATCACCATTTTGCTACCCAATACTTCGTGTCCGTGAAACGACCAACCGTTGTGTTCGCTGTAGGCTTTAGTTTGAGGTTTGGCAATATCGTGTAGCAAAGCAGCCCATCGCAACCAAAGATTGGACGTATAAGGCGCTATATTATCCACTACTTGTAGCGTATGATAGAAATTGTCTTTGTGTCCTTTACCTTTGTATTCTTGTACGCCATAGAGTAGTTTTAGTTCTGGCAACACATAGTCTAGTAGCCCACTTTTGAATAGCAAATCCAATCCAATGGAAGGCTTTGGAGATAATAAAATTTTATTTAATTCGGTATGAATGCGCTCTTTGGAAATAATTTCGAGTCTGTGCGCATTTTGTTTAATAGCTTCAAAAGAATCGGCTTCAATCTCAAACTGCAATTGACTGGCAAAACGAATGGCTCGCATCATCCGCAAAGGGTCGTCCGAATAGGTAATATCCGCATCTAGAGGAGTTTTGAGACTACGAATAGCTAAGTCATTTTTTCCTTGATATAAATCTAAAAGTTCGCCAAAATCGGAATCGTTGAGGCTGATAGCCATACAATTAATCGTAAAATCTCTGCGAGAAATATCTTCTTCAATCGTGCCATCTTCTACAATGGGTTTTCGGCTATCACGCTGATAGCTTTCTTTGCGTGCGCCTACAAATTCGTATTCAAATCCTTCATAAACAAATTGTGCGGTTCCAAAATTTTTGAAAAAATTTACGTGAATTTTCGGTGAAATCGCGGCCGCTACTTTCTGTGCAAACTCAATCCCATTGCCCTCTACTACAATATCGATGTCTTTGCTAGGTCGTTCTAAAAAAATATCACGCACCCAGCCACCAACGGCATAGGCTTTGATTTGTTGCTCAAAGGCAATTTTTTTGCAAGCATTGAAAAAAGGAGTGTTGAGCGTATCTTTCATAAAAATATTGAGCCTCAAAAATACTGGGTTTTGGACTAAATGATTAAATTAAATCGAATAAATTGTCCACGCCCATATATCGTGCGGTATGAAACCCTTCTGCATATTGAACGCCAATGGATTTACCAAAAATTAAATTTTGGGATTTTATCATGTCCAAGAATGATTTGTCGGAAATGAACGTATTGGGTTCATCCATTTCTGGATTGAAAAATTGACTTTTGAAAGCTGAAATGGCTTCCAGTTTTTTATCCATATATTCCGTGATGTCCACTACAAAGTCTGGTTCTAAAAAATTAGATTGAATGTAGCTGTAGACCGCTTTTGGACGCCAAGCGGATTGTATTTTATTATCAAAATTCGTTTCTATTTTTGGCAACCCTGAAGCAAAACAAGCTCTTTGAGCCATTTCGTATCCTTTTTGATGATCGGGATGTCGGTCTTCTTTGGTATTGCATAGCACAATTTCGGGCTGATATTTACGAATAATTTCAATCATTCTTAAAATATTTGCCTGTGTATTTTCTGCCCAAATATCCTCCATATTTAGATTTTCTCTAAAAGACACGCCCATTACATTTTTTGAATTTTCGGCTTCTTCTAATCTCGTAATGGCATTGCCTCTTGTCCCTAATTCACCTTGTGTCAAATCACAAATTGCAACTTTTTTCCCCAAAGAAATATGTTTGGATAATGTGCCTGCACAACTTAGTTCCACATCATCGGGGTGTATGCCAAATGCTAGAATATCAATTTTATATGGATTCATCTTATTTAATTATCGGATTTTTAAACAAAAAATAACTTATTTAAGTTCAATCTTTTAAATTTTAATTAGCACAAGAATAGATAATTTAGTATAAACTTATAGTCGCTTTTTAATTTTCTTTTTATTATCTTTGCCACTGAAATTTTTCAAGCGAATGATTAATGCTATTATAATTGATGACGAGGAACGTAGTTTAGATAATCTTGAATCTATGCTCAAAAGTCATTGCCCTGAAGTAAATATTATCGCGAAACGAAATTGTGTTCCCTCTGGTTTTGAAGCAATTAGAACGTTAAAACCCCAATTGGTTTTTTTGGATGTAGATATGCCTCCTTACACAGCATTTGATTTGTTGCGTATGTTCGATTATATCCATTTTGACGTAGTTTTTGTTACGGCATTTGACCATTATGCTATCGATGCCATTAAATTTTCGGCATTGTATTATATTCTAAAGCCTATTAGAGCGGAAGAATTGGTAGAAGCCGTGCAGCGAGCAAAATTGAAAAACGAAACGGACGAACCAATGAACACCAATTTCTTTAAGGAAATGGCGGAGAATAATTCCGAAATTACATCTATCGTAATTCAAACGCACAGAGGCTCTAAAACGATGAGATTTCACGACATTATTTATATAAAAGCAGAAAATAATTATTCTACTTTTATCCTTAAAAATGGGGAAAAAATAATGGCCTCACGAAGTTTGAAGAATTATGAAAATATGTTGTCTAGCAAAGGTTTTTTTAGATGCCATAAAGCATTTTTGATTAATTTGCAAAACTTGCCCAATTCGGTTCAAGTAAAGGATGAAAATTTAATGATGTCTAATGGCGATAAAGTGATTTTATCGGTTCGTAGAAAAGAAGATTTTTTCAATAAAATAAAGTCGATTAGATAATATTAACCTCTCGCTCCAATTCAATTCCGTATTTGTTTTTTACAAAATCAATTATCGTTTGTGAATAGTTGTAAATTTCAATTCCCGTTGCATTGCCATAATTTACAATTACAAGTGCTTGTTTGGCGTGACTGCCCGTATTGCCTACTATTTTTCCTTTGAAGCCACTCTGTTCTATCAGCCAGCCCGCTGGAATTTTAATGCCATTTACATCGGGATAATTTGGTATTTCGGGATATGCTAATTGTAGTTTATTGAATTCAGGAATAGAAATAACAGGGTTTTTGAAAAATGAACCGGCATTGCCTAATTCCTTTGGATTTGGGAGTTTGCTACTTCTAATTTCTATTACAGCATTGGAAACATCTTTGGGAGTTGGATTCTCAATCCCTTTGTCTTCCAAAACCTTTTTGATATCGCCGTAATTACAATTTATCGCTCTTTTTTTATCCAATTTGAAGTGAACTTCGTATATAAAATATTGATTTTTTAATTTTCGCTTGAAAATACTCTCTCTATATCCAAATTCACAAGCCTCATTTGTAAAGGTTTCCAATTCGCTTGTTTTTAGATTTAGCGCTATAACTTTTGTACACCAATTTTTGATTTCTTCGCCATAAGCGCCGATATTTTGCATAGGTGCTGCACCTACACTCCCCGGAATTAAGGATAAATTCTCTAGTCCATAGAATCCTTTTTCCAAAGACCATAAAACCAAATCGTGCCATATTTCACCTGATTTTACGGCTATTTCGGCTACATTTTCATCTTCATAGATTGTGTCAATGCCTTTTAATTGATTTTGGATTACCAATCCTTCAAAATCTTTTGTAAAAAGCACATTGCTCCCGCCACCCAAGAATAAAAAAGGTTTTTGACTTAGATGTGGTATCAGTAATTTTATATCCTCAATATTACGGATAGAACTGAATTCAGAAGCATTACAAGCAATACCAAAGGTATTAAAAGGTTTGAGGGATATATTTTTTTGAATTTCCAAGATAGAGTACTTTAATAATTAAAAATTCGATTCCAAAGTGCTGACAAGCCTTGTTTTAGCTCCCCTTTTTTAAATTTTTCTTGAGGAAGAATGGTGAAAGTGCCTTTATCATTTTTGTATAGTTTGTAATAAAAACGGAACGATTCTTCAATATTGGTTTTGGTGAAATCTTGACGCCCCCATTTGGTTACATAAAAATTCAATGTGTCATTTTCGCCTTTTGCCATCATATATTTTCCTTGCGAAAACCACAACAGTGTCTCCAATGCAGGACTTTTATAGTTGTTTTTCAAATATTCATTTTTTGGATAGGAATGAAATTCTATATGTTTATTTTTTTGCAAAATGGAATATTCCGAGAAAATAACATTGGAATCTTGATCTATAATTCCTGCCCAAAGAAAATTGTTGAAAATAGTAGGTGACGTGCTGATGCTTTTATACGAAATATGTTGTTCCTTCAATACTTTTTCAAAGGTATTGTGAACATAATATTTAACCCCAAATGTCAGTAACATATAGCTACAACTAACTATGAGTGATGCTTTTAGAAACTTGAAACGCAAAGAATTTTCTTTTTTGATAAATAAACAAGCTCCCAATAAAATCATAAAAGGTAATGTGTACAGAGGATCTACAACCGATATATTGTTAAATCCTACTAAATAATTGCTAAAAGGCTGAAACATCTGTGTTCCATACGTGGTAAAACAATCCAAAACCGCGTGGGTAAATAAGACCCAAAACCAAAGGGAATAAAACTCTTTAAAGCTGTATTTTTTCTTAAAAATGACATAGCATAAATACGCAAATGGTATGGCTAAAAA
>JBIPPG010000297.1:0-3567 GCA_044368545.1 Chitinophagales bacterium
TCAGTTTTGGTGCATTAGAAAAACTTGTACATGGTACATCTGGGTCATTAATAGAAAGAGGTTATGGATACTTTGAAAAGGTTCTTGTACAAATTAAAAAAGATAAGGAACCCGAAATAGCTTTTATGCAATTAATTAATAGAGGATTTGACCAAAAGATTAAAGTATATTCAAACCCTAATCCATGGAAATCGACAAGCGGAACTGGTTTTGGTATAGGTGGTGTACAACTAGTTGAAGAAAAAGAAATTACATATTATGTAAAAATCGTCAACTCTGATAAACCAGCTTTTTTAATAAGAAGTAAAGATATTCAAAAAGATTTAGATTCAATATTTGTTGGATGTCCTTCTTTAGTTGAAGAATTAAAACAAAAAATAAATTTTAACAATTTCCCAAAATATATAGCAACTTATAACCAATGTAATCAATAAAATGGCAACAGAAAAATCAAGCTTCCCTTATTCAAAAGCATTGTTTGAATTAGCTCAGGACACAAAAAATCTTGATGCAATTAAAAATGATGTTTCTTACATTCAAGAAGTATTGCATGTAAGTATTGAATTTAAAGATATTATCAAAAATCCTATCTTTAAAAAAGAACAAAAATTAAAAATTATTGACGCTGTTTTTGGTTCTCAAATTTCTGCATCTACTATTCAGTTTTTGAAAATTTTGGTTCAAAAAAATAGAATTGCTCAATTGGATTCTATTTGCGATGGATTTATGAAATTGTATAGTGAAGGTACAAATATTGTGTCTTTGAAATTGATTACAGCATCAGCTATTACCGATGAAATGAAAAATCAATTGGCTTCTTCTATTGTAAAAAATGCAAAAGTAGAAATCAAAACCGTAGTAGATCCTTCTATCATTGGTGGATTTATTGCAGAGTTTAATAATCAAATGTTGGATGAAAGTATTTCCACAAAAATTAATAAACTAAAACAAAAAATTAATTCGTAAAAAATTTAAAATTTAATTATAATGTCAACAGCCGTAAGACCAGATGAGATTTCATCTTTAATCAAAGCACAGATTTCGAGTGCAGATTTATCTTCATCATTGCAGGATGTAGGTACCGTAGTTCAAGTAGGAGACGGTATTGCTCGTGTATATGGATTGAACAATGTACAAGCGGGAGAGCTTGTAGAATTTGAAAATGGTGTTCAAGCTATCGCATTAAACTTGGAAGAGGATAATGTGGGAGTTGTATTGATGGGTGCTAGTGAAGAGATTAAAGAAGGACAAAAAGTAAAAAGTACAGGAAAGATTGCTTCTATCAAAGTAGGAGAGTCTATGGTAGGCCGTGTAGTGAATACATTGGGACAACCTATCGATGGAAAAGGTGAAATAGGCGGCGAATTGTTCGAAATGCCCTTGGAAAGAAAAGCTCCAGGAGTACTTTTCCGTCAGCCAGTAAATGAGCCTTTACAAACAGGTATCAAATCTATTGATGCGATGATTCCAATTGGAAGAGGACAAAGAGAGTTGATCATTGGTGATAGACAAACAGGAAAAACGACTGTTGCTATCGATACTATTATCAATCAAAAAGAATTTTTTGATAAGGGTGAGCCAGTTTATTGTATTTATGTAGCTTGTGGACAAAAAGCGTCTACGGTTGCAGGTATTGTTAGCACGCTAGAAAAAGCTGGTGCAATGCAATATACAGTTGTAGTAAGCTCTAGTGCTGCAGAGCCAGCTCCATTACAATTTTACGCACCATTTGCAGGTTGTGCAATAGGTGAGTTCTTTAGAGATACAGGAAGACCGGCTTTGATAGTTTATGATGATTTGAGTAAACAAGCTGTAGCGTATAGAGAGGTTTCTTTATTGTTGAAAAGACCTCCAGGTCGTGAGGCTTATCCAGGTGACGTATTCTATTTGCACTCAAGATTATTGGAAAGAGCTGCAAAAGTAGTTAAAGATCAGTCTGTAGTAGTAAATATGAACGATTTACCTGAGTCTTTGAAAGGAAAAGTAAAAGGTGGTGGATCATTGACTGCTCTTCCAATTATTGAAACTCAAGCGGGTGACGTATCGGCTTATATTCCTACAAACGTAATTTCGATTACCGATGGACAAATTTTCTTGGAGTCGAACTTGTTCAACTCTGGGGTAAGACCAGCTATCAACGTAGGTATCTCAGTAAGTCGTGTGGGTGGAAATGCTCAGATCAAAAATATGAAAAAAGTTGCAGGTACTTTGAAATTAGACCAAGCACAATATAGAGAGCTAGAGGCTTTTGCTAAATTTGGTTCTGATTTAGATGCAGCTACAAAAGCAGTTTTGGACAAAGGTATAAGAAACGTAGAGATTTTGAAACAAAATCTAGCTTCTCCTCTTACGGTTGAAAAACAAATTGCTATTATTTATTTGGGAACGAATAATTTAATGAAAGAAATTCCTGTAAATAAAGTAAGAGCTTTCCAAGAAGATTTCTTCAATACTTTGGAAAATTCGCATAAAGAATTATTGGATTCTTTGAGCAAAAAAGCATTGGATGAGGTAGCTCCAGCTCTTGTAGAAGTAGCTAATAATGTAATGAAAAATTATATTGATTAAAATAAATATTTAATAGGATAGAGCAAAATTATTTGCTTTATCCTATTTTTTAAAAAAGTACATTTTAAATGGCAGCATTAAACGAAGTAAGAGATAGGATTAAATCCGTAAAATCGACTCAACAGATTACCAAAGCAATGAAGTTGGTTTCGGCTAGTAAGCTCAAAAAAGCTACAAGTAGAATCACTTTGATGCGTCCGTATGCCGAAAAATTGCAAGATGTATTGTCAAATATTATGCAATCTACCGATTTGTCCGAATTGTCTATGGGATACAACGACGAAAGACCTATCAATAAAGTATTGATAGTGGCTTTCTCTTCGGATAGAGGTCTTTGTGGTGGTTTTAATTCAAATTTGATCAAAACGGCTAAAAGAGTAGTTGAAGAAAAATACGCAAATAAAGTAGGAAGAAAAAACATCACGGTTTTGCCAATTGGTAAAAAAGTAGATGAAAATTTTAGAAGAACAGATATAAGCACAAACAGTGATTATTGGGATTTGTTTTACAATCTAAATTTTGAAGAGTCTTCCAAAATAGCACAATTCTTGATGAATTCATTCCTTTCAAAAGAGTATGATGTGATTGAAGTGGTATATTCAAAATTCAAAAATGCAGCAGTTCAAGAGTTTTCGGTAGAACAATTTTTGCCAGTAGCAAAAGTTCAATCTCCTACTAAAGCGTCTTCCAATGCAGATTATGTATTTGAGCCAAATAAAATTGCGTTATTGGAAGAATTGATTCCTAAGATTTTAAAAACGACATTTTTTAGATATTGTTTGGATAATAACGCTTCGGAGCACGGCGCTAGAATGGTAGCTATGGATAGTGCTACGAATAATGCAGGCGACTTAATTAAGAAATTGGAAATCGAATACAACAAAGCTCGTCAAGCAGCTATTACAAACCAAATTATGGAGATTGTAGGTGGTGCCGCAGCATTAGATGCATAATAAATTCTAATTTTTAATAGATATTGAAAAGACCTTCCATTTGGAG
>JBIPPG010000043.1:0-12160 GCA_044368545.1 Chitinophagales bacterium
GACCAAAACCTTGTTTTTTCAAAATTGGTATCAACTCACGAGATACATACAAAAGCCCTTTTACATTGGTATCTATCATCACATCCCAATCCGAATATAAACCCTCGTCTATTGTACCCAATCCGCTGGCAAGCCCTGCATTATTGAGCAATAAATCTATCGTGGGAAATTTATTAAAATCAATAGAAGCTACACCTTGTTGTACAGAAGCTAAGTCTCTTACATCCATTGAAATCGTTTGGACTATAGCACCATATTTAGTTTCTAAATCGGCCTTTATCGATTCCAATCTATCCGATCTACGTCCGGTCAAAATTAAATTATAGCCATTTTGACCAAAAAGATACGCCGTACTTTTGCCTATTCCCGAGGTAGCCCCCGTTATAAAAATTGTTTTTTTCACGTTGTTTAATTATTATTTTACATTCCAAACGATCATATTTCCCAAATTTTTTGTAATCATTCCCACCGAAATTGCCAATAGAATAACGCCAAAAAGCTTACGCATAACCGCCAATGAATTTTCAGAAATTTTATCTTGAATAATATACAAATATCGAAGTACCACATACACTACAATTATATTAAAAACAATGGCAACACCCATTTCGATATAATTAAACTGCGTTTTTAGAGACAAAATTGTAGTAATAGTTCCTGCGCCCGAGATTAAGGGGAATGCAACGGGAACTATTGCCGAGGCTTTTTCCTTACTTTTTGATTGTTTGATTATATTCCGTCCAAGCACCATTTCCATAGCTAAAATAAACAAAATAATGCCCCCAGCTACTGCAAAAGAGGACTGAGTCACTCCCAAAAATTGCAAAAAATAATCTCCCAAAAACAACGCTAAAAGCATTATTGTCAATGAAGTGACAGACGCTTTTTCGGCATGAATGACGCCATGATTTTTAGTAATATCAATCAATAACGGCAATACACCAATAATATCAATCACGGTAAAAAGAGTAAGAGCAACTTTCAAGGTATTGGCAAATAAGGTCGTATCCATAATTTTGAAAATTTTAAGTCTACAAAAATAGGAATTTAAACCGAATCGTATGATTTTTAAATAATGTAGTAATTGTGTAACCAAAACGACATTTCTTTACAAAAAAACATTGTATTTTTGCATTTATGTTCAAAATTATACTCCTTTTTTCTTTATCTCTCGTATCACTCCAAGCTCAAGATCATTTGAATCTATGGACGCGTATCACTTTTTCAAAAAAATTTTCTAATTCTTTCAAAACAGATATAGAATTTCAGCACCGAAGACAAAATAATTTAGAAAGCTACAACCCTTTTGATAAAAACTTGATGAGTTCATTTCGAGTATGGAATACTTTTCAGCTCAACAAAAAATCGAGCATATCCATTTCCCCTTATGCTGTTTTCAGGAATTTTACAATTATAGAATCGATAAAAGATGGCAAAAAAACGGCCATTACAGAATATAGATTTGCAGGCGCTTTTGATTTCGCACAACCTATTTCCAAGAATTGGTTTATATCCAATCGAGCGGGTATCGAATACAGAATATATGAAGCCGCCATATCTAATCAAATAAGAATTAGAAACCGAATTGGGGTAAAATATCAATGGAATAAAGCCAAACAACAGTTATACCTCTTTGACGAGCCTTTTGCAAATATTGTAGGAGCAATAGATGACAAACATATCTATGACCACAATAGAATAGGGATTTTATATTCACACAATATCACTAATTCTCTAAAATTTGATGTGGGATATATTTACATCGACCGATTGACCCGAAATCATATAGAATCTATTGAGGATAGTAATTTTCTACTAAACCTAATGTTTCAGCTGTAGCTACTAATTTCGTCCTTAAATTTTGCAAAAAGATTGTATATTTGCAAGACATAGTACCTAAACCAAAATCACATGAGTGCATCAACCCTTTTTATACTTTTATACGGATTTTTTGCTATTACATTTATCCAATCAGGCATAGACAAAATCCTAGACACGGAAGGAAATTTAGGATGGTTCAAAAGTCAATTTCAAAATTCTTTTTTAAATAAAATCATTACGCCGCTTTTTTGGTTAATTACCGTTCAAGAATTATTGTGTGGAGGCATGATGCTTATAGCCATTTTCAACGCTTCCAAAGCACTTTTGTCGTATCGTGCAAATCAATTTTTTGAATTTCATGCAGATGAAGTTCCTTTTATTTTTGCACTATTTGTATTGATTCAACTATTTTTTGGACAGCGAATAGCCAAAGATTATTTAGGTGCGTCAGGGATTATACCTTATATCATTTTAGCCGTAATTAGCTGGACTCTCGCTTTGTTTTTATAAAAATATCAACTCAAACTAATGACCCAAAATAGCATTGTAGCTACTTTTGCTGGAGATTCGGGCGATGGCGTACAACTTTTGGGTACGTTGTTTTCGGATAATATCGCATTGCAAAATTATCAACTCAATACCTTTCCAGACTATCCAGCCGAAATTCGTGCACCCGCAGGAACGGTTCATGGAGTTTCGGGCTTCAAAATCCAATGGGGGGGCGACAATGTTTTGACTCCCGGCGATGCCTCGGATATACTTGTAGCATTCAACGCCGCCGCCTTTAAAAAATATCGTTCGAATCTCAAACCCAATGGAATCTTGGTCTACGACCCCGAAGGGTTCGACTCCAAAAACTGTAAATTAGCCCAATTTGACATACAAGAGTTAGAAAACTTAGATTTTAGAAAATTTGAAATTCCTATCTCAAAAATGACATTGGAAGGACTCAAGGATTTTGAAATTTCCATAAAAGAAAAAAATCAGAACAAGAACATTTTCGCACTTGGATTCTTATTATTTTCTATTGAAAATCAAATAGAAATAACAAAAAACTTATTGACAGAGAAGTTCAAGCAACTCAAATCGGGATTGGAAGCAATGCAAACTTGCCTCAATTTGGGTTTTCATTTTGCAGAAACCATAGAATTTTCGATTTCTAAATCTAGCAATTTATCACAGAGCAAAAAAGCGAAAGGAACGTATAGAAATATTCAGGGAAATACAGCGGTAGCCTTAGCTTTGATGAGTGCGCCCGAAGTATTTGGAAGAAAATTGCTTTTTGGAGGCTATCCTATTACTCCTGCTTCGGATATTTTACATGAATTGGCCCGTTACCCCATTGAAAATCTAACGGTAGTACAAGCCGAAGACGAAATAGCGGCGATAGCTACAGCACTTGGGGCTTCTTATGGCGGTGCCATTGGCGTTACAGCTTCATCAGGGCCAGGATTGGATTTAAAACAAGAGACCATCAGCTTGGCACATAGCGCCGAACTTCCTCTACTAATCATAGATGTACAACGCGCAGGACCTAGCACAGGAATGCCCACAAAAGTAGAACAATCCGATCTTGAACTAGCTTATTATGGAAGACATGGAGAATGTCCAGTACCTATTTTAGCTATAAAATCGCCTGCTACAGCATTTCAGAGTATTTTGGATGCTATAGAAATTATGATAAAATTCCAAACACCTCTTTTTGTTTTGAGCGATGTATCTATTGCAAATGGTGCAGAGCCTTGGTTGATCCCTTCAATTACACCTCGCCCTATTGAAATAGAATCAATAGGGAATGCTTTTGAACGAAATGAGAATTTAGTAAAACCGTGGATTAGTCCAGGAACAGAAGAAAGTATGTTTGTTTTGGGAGGCTTGGAAAAAGGATTTGAAGATGGAGGCATTTCGTATGATGCTAAAAATCATGAAAAAATGACCCATACTCGACAACAAAAAGTAGAAAATATTGCCCAATATATTCCTCCATTTGAGTTAGAAAACTATTCCGCTCCAAAGGGTACTCTTGTTTTGTCTTGGGGCTCTACATTTGGAGCTGTAAAAGCGGCTATATTAGCACTTCAAGAAGAGAATCCAAGCATAAAATTGGCACATGGACATTTAGAATGGATTAGACCTTTCCCAAAGGGACTGGAAAAAATAATAAAACAATACGAAAAAATAATAGTAGCAGAGCTAAATATGGGGCAATTGTCACAAATTATTCGAAGTGAATTTTGTGTAAAAACACAACAAATAAATAAAATTCAAGGTACGCCATTTTTGGTAAGCGAACTTAAAGACGAAATTATAAAATGTATCGATATTTCTTAAGCGGATTAATATTTTTCTTGGCATCAGTCCTTTTCTTATCCTTTGTAGATGGAGAAGAAAAAGCAAAAGTAATTGTAAATATGGATTATGTCAAACAAATGCAAGAAATTGACGTTACTCGCAGTATTATTTCTACACTTTCTCACGAAAGCTATGCGGGAAGAGATATTAAGTCAGGTTCCATTGAATTGACAAAAAGTTTTATAGAAAATTTTCTTATTCGTAATAATATCAAGCCATTGATAGGCAATACCTACCGCCAAAAATTCGTTTTGGAAGATAATATATTCACCGATAATATTGTGGCACTTATAGATAATGCCAAACCAAAGAATGAATATATAGTTTTATGTGCTAATTATGACCATTTGGGAATAGCAGAATCGTATGAAAACGACCCTAGAGACCAGATTTATAATGGCGCCAATGACAATGCTTCGGGCTGTGCGGCGTTGATGCAAATGGCAAAATTTCTCAATCAATTCAAGTTTAATAAGAAAGTATTGATCGTATTTCTTTCGGGAAAGCATTATAGCAACTATGGTGCTGGTTTTTTTGCCGATTTTGCCAAAAAAAGCAATATCAATATCAAGTCCGTTATAAATATTGAAATGATAGGCAAAGAATTGAAGGGAAATCGAGGAAAAGTATATATGAATGATAAAGAATTTTCAAATTTATCGTTTGAACTTAATTTTGCGCTTAGAGAGCGATTTATAGTAGAAAAAGAAGAAAAAGAAGTAGATGATATGGAAGAAATAGAACCCAAACAAGACCATTTGCCTTTTTATAATGTATATAAAATCCCAGCGAATACCATTACTACTTTTGATGGAAAGTCCGACAGTCTTTATATGAGCGCAAAAGATGACATTAATAATATTGATTTTGTCAATACGCATCAAATCATCAATAAACTCACATACGGAGTATATCAACTCCTTGAAAATGATGTAGAAATAAAAGCAAATTATTAGAAATAAAAAAGCCACCACAAAAATGTGGTGGCAACTTTAAAAAGATTAAAATATTTTAATCTTAATCTTGTGAATTAACAGCTAGATTATAGATAACTAGACCAAATCCAATTTTATTGATTGCATCGGCAATATTATAAGCTACATCAATGTTTCCAGAAGGTATAATACCATTGTACCAACCTGTAGTTCCCATCATGTAACCCAATGGATAAATAGCCCATCCAACTAACACAAACCAACATAAGATTTTGTGTGCTGCAAGGATATTTCCTCCTGCAGTTTTAGCTAATTTGCTAGCTTCTCCTAACCAGATTTCATAAACGATCATGAAGTAAGCGATTCCTGAAACTAATCCCCAAATAGCTGCGCTACCTGGATATACAGCCTCACCTATGTATCCTGTAACGAGCATAGCGATTGAATAGAAAACCATTTTCCATAACAAACTTTTTTTAGCTCCTGCTACTTTTAGGATTAAATAAAATTCTACGCACATTAAAGGCACTGTCAATACCCAATCTACGTATCTAAAAAATGTTGGAGACTCTTGGAATGATGCCCAGTAATCTCTCATGTAAAAATAGTGTACAGCAGCAATAAAAGTAATAAGCCCTGACACTAAAACAGATGTTCTCCACTTTTTTTCAAATTGACTTAACGACAAGAAAAAAAACGCTGAAGCAGCCATCATTGCCATACATCCTACGAAGAATGTAAATCCAACATAATCTGTTGGGAGTAACTTTGCAGTTACATTTAATGTAATAAATTGACTTGACATAAATAATTAATTTTTTTGGTTTTTAAAAAAATATCGAGTCAAAGATAACTTATTAATTTTTAATTATTTAATTTATTTTAACTATTTTTATGAAAATTTAACAAAATGATTCAAAAAGTCTCTATTTTAATGAGTTTCATAGGATTATGGATTTCTTCATTTTTATCAAATAATCAAGAATTTTATATTGGTTTTTCTCTAATTTTAACCTTTGGGATACTCCATGGGGCTAATGATTTTTTTTTAATAGACCGTTTTTCATTTAAAAGTGATTTTACAAAAAAAAATCTGTATGTATTATCTATTATTCTATTTTCATTATTCTTTTTTCTGTTTCCTAAGATTTGTTTTGTATTTTTTATACTAGCTAGTAGTTTTCATTTTGGAGAACAACATTATATAGAATTAGAAATAAAAAGTGATAGATATCAATATTTTACAAAATTTAATATTGGGTTCTTTATTCTAAATTTAATATTTATAAATAATCCAATTATGGTGATTGATATTTTTAACAAAATCACTTCTTTTCATATCACAAAAACTGTAATCATTTTTAATGTTTCTCTTAGTTTTACAATTTTTGTTATACACATTAGCTTTTTATTGTATAAAAAAAGAATTCATCTTGAAAAAATCATACAATTTTTGATTTCTTTAATATTTCTAGTTATAATATTTAAAATATCTAGTTTAGTTTGGGGATTTACAATTTATTTTGTTTTTTGGCATTCAATTCCTTCTATTATATACCAAGTTGAATTTATATACAAAGAAATTAACTTTAAAAATATTATTCTATATTTTAAAAAAGCACTTTTATTTTGGATTTTAGCAATTATCTCATTATGTTATTACTACCGATATTACAACAAAAGCGAAATATTTGAAATAGCTTTCTTTTCATTTATTAGTGCAATAACATTTCCTCATACTATTGTAATAGTTAAAATGTTTACGTATAAAAAATTGGAGCTATAAAAAAAGCCTTTCTAGTAAGAAAGGCTTTAATTGTGTGGTGTGGGCCGGGATCGAACCGGCGACACAAGGATTTTCAGTCCTTTGCTCTACCAACTGAGCTACCGCACCGTCTCAAAAAATGAGAGTGCAAATATAAACGTATTTTTTTAAAACCAAGTTATTTTTTTACAATTGGCATTACTATTTCTACAGAATCTTTCAATGTAGTGATTTTAGAGTCTCTAATCCAAGGGTTTAGATACTTTATTGTCTTGAAATTTGTTCCCCTATTTTTTGCAAAAGTCACCAAATCATTATTAGGCAAATACAACATTACTTTTTCGGTTTCTACGTTGGGGTACAAATCTTCTTTACCATAATAATAGCCATATTTAGAAGGGTTTTTATGAATTTCTTTAAGAGCTACAATCCTAAACACATATCGAGCGGTTTCTTGATTGAGCCAGAGGTTAAAATAGCTAGACTCTTGCTGTTCATTCATTTTTCGGAGAACGCCAGCCGTTCCCATATTGTATCCAGCCGCCACACCACACCACGAACTAATTTGATTTTTGCCTTCTAGCAAGTACATACAAGCTGCACGAGTCGATTTTTCTATGTGATAGCGTTCATCTATCTCGTCATTCACCACCAATCCATAATTAGCAGCGGTTCCCTTCATAAACTGCCATTTGCCTGCAGCGCCAGCATTGGAAGTGACGTCGCGCATACCACTTTCCGCCAATGCCAAATATTTAAAATCATCGGGCAAGCCGTATTCTTTTAAGATAGGCTCTATTAGTGGAAAATATTTATCCGCCAATTTCAAATTTAAAAGCATATTGCTCTGCCAATAGGTATTAACAAGCAATTCTCTGTCCATTCTTTCGTATACATCGGGGTCTTCCATCGGAATCCTTTCTCCAGCAAAACTAAACTCTACATTTCTACACGTAGGAATAATGACTTGTTTGATGCATTTATTTACCTCATCTTTAGAAGAAAAACCAAAAGATAAAACAATGGCACAGAGAAGATTTAAGCCAAAAAGCCATTTAAGATATTTGATAGGAAGAATTTGACGCATTATGAATTATTTTATGCAATAATAATCTATAAAAGGGAAACTTTTATCTATTTTTTTGATAAAGAAAAATACTCCAAAAAAGTTTCAAATATTAATGTGATACAAGCAAAATATAAAATATTGATTTTCAAATATTTTAACTATTCAAATGACAAAAAAATTGTTAATTATTCCATAAATTGTTTAAAAATGTTTTTTTTTCTATTCCACGCAAAAAAATAATATAATTTCGCAACGTTAATATAACAAATTAAAATAAGAATTATGTCCTCCAATTATAAATTTAGAAGTCTTAAAATTTATACCTCCAATGAGTGGCTATACGAAAGCAAAAAGTATAGACAGGTATTTGACGCAGGAGAAATTAGACATATCTATGTGGAACTCGCATTTTTTAATAAAAAATTTGACGAGCAAGAGTGGAATACCAATATCAATTTAAAAGCATTTTCTATCACCAATACGCGTACAGAATTGTGTAATATCCACGTAAATAGAACCATCAAACCCGACGAAAATATTGTTTATGTTCGTGAAGGATGGGGACAAGAAACTATTGGTTCTTACTGGAAAGAAGGCGAATATCTTTGGGAAGCCTATATCGATGACGAAATGGTATCGAGTAGTTATTTCTACGTATATGATGTAGGAGTAGTTACGCCACAAGAAAATAATTATTTCTTCATCTCCGATGCCAATCTTTATGAAGGCCCTGATGTGAATTTACCCATTCACGAACGCAAATATTTGGTAGAATTTGACTATAAAAATACTCGTTTTGTATGGGTAGAATGCGAAATAGAAAATTTACTCCAAAAAGACTGGATGTGCGAACTTCAGTTCAATTTTTATAACGATGCGCACCAGCTCAAAGGCTCAAGTACTCGAATGGGCAGGGTAAATGCGGCTGGAAACCTCATTATGGAAACAGGCTGGGGTAGTGACAGCAAAGGAACTTGGTTTGAAGATGATTTTACAGTAGAAATCCTATTTATGGATACGCTTATAGCCGTAATTCCTTTCAAAATGGGGCAAAGTATGATAGAAGGAGAGTCCAATTTGATTACGGCCAATTCTGAAATGTTCCACGAATTGCCCGCTATACACAATCCTATTCCCGAAGCAGACGCCAAATCTTTGGATGAATTGATCAGCGAAATGGACAATTTGATAGGGCTAGAAAATGTGAAACAAGAAGTAAAAGACTATGTTCAATATCTCAATTTCTTATTGCTACGAAAAGAAAAAGGATATGACGACAACTCCAATATTAGTCTTCATTCCGTATTTATGGGAAATCCAGGTACAGGAAAAACGACAGTTGCCCGATTATTAGGCAAAATATTCCACAAAATGGGATTTTTGAGCAAAGGACATATTCACGAAGTGGACAGAGCTGACTTAGTAGCCGAGTATATAGGACAAACGGCTCCAAAGGTAAAAGAAGCTATAGACAATGCTCGTGGTGGAATTTTATTCATAGACGAGGCGTATGCTCTTTATCGTTCGGGCGAAGACAGCAAAGATTTTGGAAGAGAAGTAATCGAAATTGTGCTTAAAGAAATGAGCGATGGCAAAGGTGATTTGGCGGTATTCGTAGCTGGATATCCAAAAGAAATGGAGGTTTTCTTAGACTCAAATCCGGGCTTGAAATCTCGTTTTAGTCATTATTATAATTTCAACGACTATACACCTCAAGAATTGGACGAAATAGCGCATTTGGAATTCAATAAGCATAAATTGAACATAACCAATGAAGGAAAAAATTTACTTTCCAAAAAATTGGTGGATGCTTATAGAAGCCGAACGCGTTCATTTGGTAATGCTAGAGAAGTCATTCGAATCGTAAATGAAGCTAAAATGAATATGGGACTTCGTTTGATGAAAGATGAAAATGTAAAAGAGCTACCTGCAGAAAAATTTAGCGAAATCATCGAGGACGATATCCGCGAAGTATTTGAAGATAGCAAAAAGAAAAAACCACATATTCCTGTGGACCAAGAATTGCTAAAAGAAAGCTTGGCAGAATTGGATGCGTTGACAGGACTCGCCAATGTAAAAAAAGAGGTAAATGATCTTATAAAACTAGTAAGATACTACCAAGAAGAAGGTAAAGATGTATTGAATAAATTCTCTTTACACTCCGTATTTACAGGAAATCCAGGAACTGGAAAAACTACAGTTGCCCGAATTGTAGCTAAAATTTTCAAGGCATTAGGCATCCTCGAGCGTGGCGATATTGTAGAATGCGATAGAGAAAAATTGGTAGGTGCGTTTGTAGGACAAACGGCTATCAAAACCAATGAAATGATAGACAAAGCAAAAGGCGGCGTGCTATTCATAGACGAGGCTTATGCACTATCTTCTGGCAGTCCAGGCGATTTTGGGCACGAGGCTATCGATACCGTTTTGAAACGTATGGAAGATATGCGTGGCGAGTTGATCGTAATTGTAGCGGGCTATACTGATAGAATGCAAACATTCCTTGAGAGCAATCCAGGTTTGCGTTCTCGTTTTGATCGAAAATTTGAATTTGAAGACTATTCAGGCGAAGAATTGATGAAAATTTTTGGAGAAATGCTCAAAAGCGAAGAACTCACGATGGATAAGAAATGTGCTGAGTTTATGGAGCCTTATTTTAAGGAATTGGTTCGACAAAAATCTAAATATTTTGGAAATGCACGTGCTGTTCGCAAAATAATGGAGACCGCAGTGAAGAATCAACATTTGAGACTGGCGGAAATGCCTCTTGAAAAACGTACAGACAAAATGCGAAAAACATTGACCCTAGAAGATGTGAAACATTTTGATCCTACAAAAGACGAGTTTTTGGAAAGCGGAAAAGGCGTAAGAATAGGTTTTTAAACATAAAATAAAATCGATGCATATACAAATGGTAGACACCAAGACACAGTTCTTGGCAATCAAAGAAGAAATTTATCGAGGGATTGAAGAAGTATTTGAATCTGCTGCGTACATTAATGGGAAACAAGTAAAAGAATTTGCCCAAAACTTGAAAGAATTTACTGGTGCAAAATATGCCATTCCTTGTGCCAATGGTACCGATGCTATCCAAATTGCTTTAATGGCATTGGGTCTTCAGCCGGGCGATGAAGTTATCGTACCTACTTGGACGTATGTAGCTACTGCAGAAGTAATTGCGTTACTGCATTTAAAACCAATATTTGTTGACGCTTGTCCCAAATCATTCAATATTGATGTGACCAAAATTGAAGCGAGTATTACACCTAAAACGAAAGCGATTGTTCCTGTTCATTTATATGGACAAACGTGTGATATGGAGGCTATTATGAATATTGCTACAAAACATAATTTGTATGTAGTAGAAGATACAGCACAAGCAATTGGCTCGATGTATACTTTTTCTGATGGAACTCAAAAAATGGCGGGTACGATAGGACATATTGGAACGACTTCGTTTTATCCCTCCAAAAATTTGGGTGCTTATGGCGATGGCGGTGCAATTTTCACAAATGACGACCATTTAGCCAAACAATTAGATGCTATCTGCAATCACGGACAGCTCAATGAAAAATATTATCACGATATTGTAGGTTGCAATAGCCGTTTGGACACGTTACAAGCCGTAATATTAAACGCTAAAATCAAACGACTAAAAAGCTATGAAGAGGCTCGAGTACAAGTAGGTAATGCGTATGATGCAGCATTTGAACATCAGCAAGGATTAATAACGCCATTTCGCTCATCTAATTCTACACACGTATTTCATCAATACACTTTGCGTGTGTTGGATGGCAAAAGAGATGCGCTCAAAAAATTTCTACAAGAAAAAGGCATTCCTTCTATGATTTATTATCCATTGCCTTTACATTTCCAAAAAGCGTATAGCCAAAATTTGAAACCAGGTATGGATTTATCTGTTTCCGAATTATTAGCAAAAGAAGTTTTGTCTTTGCCTATACATACTGAAATGAACGAAGTGCAATTAAAATATATTACGGAAACTGTTTTATCTTTTTATTAATTAAAAAAATTATACTTTTGTAAAAAAATAAATATTTTCAAAAAATGAAGGATATTATAGATTATATTATTTTCAGATTTGCAACAGAGTATGTTGCTAATAAATATCAAATAAAAAAAGAAAATTACGATACTGAAATAAAATTTGATGAGTTTAATAACATAAATGATTTAGGTAAATTAAAAATCAATTTA
>JBIPPG010000298.1:0-3552 GCA_044368545.1 Chitinophagales bacterium
TGGGACTTCGTTTGGAGTAGGAGAAATGGTTCAAGCATTAGGTTTTACTGGATTTAGCAAATGGATGGTATCTACAGCGGCTCATACCATCGTACAATCGTCTATTTCAGTCCTTACAGGAGGCGATTTGGGAAGGTCTATACTTGTATCCTTTATCAGCAGTGCTACTGGAGGATTGACCTCAGATATATCCGCCGCTATTTCCTCCAATGCCAATACTCAATTATTGCTTAGTTTTGGATTTGGAGGAATGGTAGGAGGCGTTACGGATGTTATCGCAGGAGGAGATGGCTGGCGAGGGGCTGTAATAGGTGCATCTATTACGGCGTTTAATCATAGTCTGCATTCAGCCGAGCCTGGAAATTCATCTACTATGGATGAGTGTAATAATTGTGATGCTGGTGGAGGCAATGGAGGTGGAGTAGGTGCTGGTGTAGGCGCTGGACTGGGTACTGCTTTAAAAGTAGGGGCTAAAGCGTTATTAAAAAGAATGGGGAAAAAAACCCTTGAAGCTTTGCCCAAATTAGATGCTACTGGTAAAGTTCATGGTACATTACCAAGAGTAAAAGATTTTGCAAAATACTCAAAAGATGAGTTAAAAATATTGCTTAAAGAGCTGAGGATGAGTGTGCAAAAAAGAATAGAGGTAACTTCAAGGATGGGAAGAGATAGAGGTCATGGTCAAAGACAAGGAGCAGAACAAGATTTGATAAAATCATTAGAAAAATATTTATATAAATAATAAATGAAGTCAAATATTGAAATCTTTGAGATGTTAATCCATGATTGTTTAAAAATTGATAAGGATATAATATCTTCTAATAAGGATAATTATTTAAATAGCTCATTAGGAGATATATCTTTTTTATTATCCAGTTTTTTTGAATCCATTTTGAAATCACATAGTTTGATAAGTAATGATATTTGGTTTGACGATAGTTTAATAACAAAGTTTCTATTTAATAAATTATTTATTGAAATTGAAGGTTTTATTATATGGGGTAAAATAAACACGACAAATCAATGGGTTTCTCCATTTAATATTAAAATAAATTTTTTAAATAGTCGAAAAAATAGTAATTACACCATACTATTAAAATTTGGAATTGAAGATGATAAACTAATATCATATGAGAATATTGAAAAAATATTTAATTTCCATACAAGTACAGACATGAAATGGTTACATAAATTAGAGTTTAATTTTTCGGAATTTAAATAAATAATTCTATTTTATATAAAAACTTGTATAAAGTTAAATTAGATATTATGTCGAAAACAATGGATTTAATGACGTGATGAGAAAGAGTTCACGAGCAGAAGGTTGGGTCCTTCGAGAAATGAATAAAGCGGGTACTGATTTTACTGGAAGAATGATACAATATCACCCGGGTACACCTCGGCATTTTGGCGGTGCACCATATTGGAAAGTGTCATCAGGTAGCGGAACGTTTAGAATACCATTAAATCCTTAATATATGGAACTTCAATATAAAAAAGTTACTGAAAATTTGAAATTATTGGCCTCTACGCTAGAAGAGCAAAAAAGTTATTTGCCTGACTTTGCGGATATTCCTGATGATGTAACATCAAGTTTTGAAAATGCTTTCATACTATTACCAGAACTTGTAGAAAGTAATAAATTAACTAATGAATCTATCGCATCAATATTGCGTTTGAATAATAAATTTCAATGGTGTTTGAGGAATTTAGATTTAGATGACTTTTCCAATGTGGAATGGAATAATGTAAGAGAAATGGCAAGAGACACGTTACAAATAATGGGTGAGTCATTAGGGATGCCTGATACAAATTATATTTAAGTAAAAACGCCAAGATTTTTGCTTGGCATTTTGGTTTTGGTTTTACCTTTAATTATTTTTCAATATCCAAAGTTTATTGACATCTATCCAAAGTACATTATAACTAATTTCATAATTAAAGTGTTTATTTGTTAGATGTTATGATTTTAAATTTGTTACTTCTTTTCATTCATTCTTTCTATCGCTTTTTGAAGTAGTTCCATAGATTTTTGCAACATTTCAATGATAGTTGGATCGTTATTTATTATATTATCAGCAACATTAAAAGTTGCATTATTGTTGTTTGAAAAAACATTTTTTTGAGTATTTGGAAACAAGTCATAGATAGGCATTTCAAATACTTGAGCCAGTTTGTCCAGTTTATTAGCAGTAAAGGCTACATTGCCATTTTCCAGTTGGCTGTAGGCGGCTTTGCTTATGGATAGCTTGCTGGCTACATACTCGGCACTGTAGTCTTTTTGTCTTCGGATTTCGCGTATTTTTGCCGCTATGAGTGAGTTGGTGGTCATACGTTTTTCTTTTGATACAAAAATACACGTTTTTTTGATTTGGATAGAAAAAGTTTTGATTTGAAGAAAAAATATCGTTTTTATTCACAAAAATATATATCTTTGTCAAGAAATGTAAATGTCTTAAGAATGAAAAAATTTATAATTCCGTTAGTGCTTTTTTTTCTGTATAATTCTTGTTCAAAAGAAGAAGAACGATATAGAGGTTATATTACTATGAATGGCAAGAAAAATGAAATATTATGGGATGTAGTTGGTTATGAAAGGGAGATAAAATATATAGCAGATTTGAGTAAAAAGCCTTGGCCTGAGAATAGAAATTTTAGTATTTATTTTGAAAATAATAAGTTTCCACAAAAAACAGAAGAGTTTAATATATTGGACAATACCATTCCCAATTTTGTAACTGTTAGATACGTTGATACAAATGGAACGTATGTTTTTGACTATACCCACCCACGAAAGATGAAAGCTATTGTAGACGGTAATAAGGTAAATGTACAAGCCACCAATGTAGTCCTCTTTAATGTATTTGATCCTAGGGATACTATGGTCGTAGATTTTAATATCAATCTTCCTTAATTATTATAAAATCTCATCTATGAAGAAAATTATTTTTATATGTTCGTTGTTTTTTTTGGCTATAGGGTTCTCCTCCTGTGAAAAAGACGATACGGATACGTCACAGTTTGGCTACATATATTACAAGGGCGTTAAGTACAATATTAAAAAGATAGATACTACGTATAATGGTGTAAGTTTTGATGGGGTTTCAGCTTCTTTGAATTATAGATTCAGATATATTGGACCCTATAATTTTCCTAGGGAAAATGTGGAAATACCTATTGCTGATTATTCTCAAGGAGGTACTTTGCTAAACTTGTCGTTTTCTGACGGACAAAATGGTCTGTTGTATAAGAATTGGACAAATTCAGACGGTAAATGTAAAGTGACCGTGTATGAAACTTATGTGCAAGTTGTATTTCATACTACTATCTATGATACAAGAGGTATCGCTAGAGATAATCTAGAGTATGGAAAAATCAATCTCTATGGCGTTATAAAATTCCCTAAATAGTAAATTTTAGTTATGAAAAAAAGAATTTTTTATATAATAGTTTCATTATTTTTTTCTTTCAATGCTATAGCGCAAACCCATGCTTTTGGTGCAAAAGCTTTGTACTTCAATACTGAGATGGATGGAAATGTAGCCTATATGG
>JBIPPG010000044.1:0-12132 GCA_044368545.1 Chitinophagales bacterium
AGCGAAAAATAGGACTCTGACAGTTTTGGTTTTTGTTGCAAATTATCATTAAAATCAAAATAATTTATTAAATAATCTTTTAATAAACTTGGCAATTCAGAGGGCTTAAAGTCACCTTGCATTTTAGCAATTATTTCTTTTGAATTCACATCAATTATTCTATACTTATCATTAACGATAGTAGAGGTTAATTTCAAATTAGAAAAAAGATATTCTTTGTTTTTATCAAAAGTATTATCCAAAATTTTTAAATCATTCAATTGAATATTCCCATTAATATCATCTATATTTTTACCTACAAAAAAAGCATTTACCTTAGAAGTTACAATCAAATCTTTATTTGTAAAATTTAATTTCTTTAAATTAATTTGCTGCAAATCGATAAACATTTGCAATTCTGGCTTTGATTCGGAAAGCGAAAAACTTCCCGAAGAAGTCATCATTAGATTTGGATCGTAGCATGATACACTTCCTTGAAATTGTTTTTTAATAAAATTCCCATTCAATACAATATTGTTGTACAAATAATTATTAAATTTAATAGTATGAATACGGCCTTTCATATAAGCATTCAAATCCTCAAATTTAAATCCTTTTCCTTTGATATCTACACTCGCAGATAAATTAGAAATATCTGTTGCGGATTGCATAAAACGAGATAACTCAAAATTAGCTACATCTACACTCCCTTCATAAGTAGATATTGGTGCTTCAAAATCAAACTTTACATTCTTTAAATTTACAGCCCCAATATTTGATTTAAGATTTCCGTGTAAAGCAAATTTAGAGAAATTTCCTTTATAATTTCCTTGATATTGCATTTCTCCAAGACGACCTATATTCTCGGGCAATTTTAAACCTTTGAGAAAGTACTCCATATCCTTTTTGCTCCCTGAAATAGTTTTTATATTTGCATTAATATCTAATTTTTCTATTGGGAATAAAGAAGTTACATTAATATCACCTTTTAATTTAATATTTTGATTCGCATTTCCATCAAAATTAGTAAGTCTTAGGTCATTTAAAGTGCCTTTAAACTGTGAATTAAAATGAATTTTATTTTGTTGAAATTTATGAATATTAGAAACAAAGTATCCCAAATCCTCTACACCAAAACTAGACTTATTTAATGTAGCAGTAATCTTAATTTTTTTGGCAAATTGTAAATACTCCATCATGTGATTGTAATCAAAAAGTACATTCCCTTTAAAATGAGAATGATTCGTTTTAAAATCCAACTGATTTGCAATCATTTTATATGATGAAAAATAAGCATTTGCACTTAGATTATGAACAAAAACACCCGATTTTTCTTTAAAACTAAAAAGCTTCACCTTCGCTTGAATAGTTCCTGTTCGAGTTTTAAGACTATCTGCATTAATATTGATTTTATTTACATCTAAATCTGAAAAAGCAATATGATGTGGATAGGCTACAGAACTACCATTTTCATCTCTAAATTTAAAATGTCCCTCTTCCAATTTGAGATTTGAAACATCCAATTTAAGGGGAATTGATAAATACTGAGGTTTTGTTTTATCTTTTGGTGGAATATTATTTTTGAAAATATAAAAACTAAAAAAAGGTTTTTCGAGCAAAATAGATTTAACGGGGATAACATCTTTATTCAATGTATTTCCACCTAAATCAATTTTAATATAATTAGCAGAACCATTCAATAATTCATACTTATATTTTCTATCAAATTGAATTTTAAAATCGCGAATAATGACTTCATGTAGTTTCAATTTACTCAAAAAGCCAGAATTTGTGTCTGATTTTGAAGCAGCGGGAACATCGGATTTAGAATAATTTTGTTTTTTATTTTGATTAAAAATCTTTACTAGATTTAGCACACTATCTTGTCTTTGATTTTTAAGATAAACTCGTACTCCTTGCAATTCTATTTTTTTTTCATTTAATAGAAAACGATTGGGTCCCAAAATAGAATAATGATTGTCAAAACTATTGATATAAATGGCTGTATCTTTATTCAAATCACGAATTAATACGCCTTTTAATTGTATAGAAGTCAATAAATTTATGGTTACTTTATCCACTTTCACTTCTGTGTTTAAGGATTGTGATAATTTTGAAGTAGCTATTTTTACCAGTTTATTTTGTACAAACGGTATTTGAATTGAAACAACTAATATCAAAATCAAAATAAATAAAGCCAAAAAGAGCTTTAGAAAAAATTTTAGAAAAAGTGAGCTTAATTTATTTGATTTCAATATAATATTTAACTTATTAGTATTAGACTATAAATTAACGAAAAAGTTAACTAGAAAAATTTTTCATCTATAATTTTCCCATTGCTTACTTTAATTAGTCGTGCTGGGTATTTTTCAATCAAAAAATAATTATGAGTAGCCATTAATATAGCTGTTTTATGATGTTTATTAATATACATCAATAGCTTCATAATTTCATCGGTAGTATCAGGATCCAAATTACCTGTAGGCTCATCAGCAAGTATTAATCGAGGGTTATTGAGCAATGCACGAGCAATAACAATCCTCTGCTGTTCGCCACCCGATAATTGATGAGGCATTTTATAGCTCTTGTCTTGCATATTTACTAGTTGCAAAACTTCTTTTATTCTAGATTTAATTTCCATCTTATTGGTACATCCCGTAGCATTAAGTACAAAAACTAAATTTTGTTCTACCGTTCTATCCATAAGCAATTGAAAATCTTGAAACACTATTCCTAATGATCTTCTCAGTGCGTATATTTTACGAGGCTTTGACGTATTTAATGTAAAACCATTTACTGTGCCCTCCCCTAGATTCAAAGGGAGCTCTCCATATAATGTTTTTAACAAACTACTTTTCCCACTACCCGTTTTACCTATCAAGTACACAAACTCACCTGCTTCTATATTTAAATTTACAGAATTGAGTACTAAAAAATCATTTTGATATATACTAGCGTCTTTTAAGACAATTATTGGCTCGCCCACTATTTTAATTTTAAATTAATCTGCAAATTTAATTCAATTTATATATCTAATCAATATAGTTTTAAACAGATATAGAAAAAATGTATCAAACAAAAAAAGACCGCTTCAAAAGAAGCGGTCCTTACTTATTTTTTTAAAGATCAAGATTAGATTATTCGAAAGAATAAACTTCGATTTCTGCTCTATTATCTTTAGTATTGTTGTATTTAGCTCTTGTATCACCAAATCCTTCTGTTTTAGCATTAGATACATTTACACCTTTCATACGTAATGTACCTGCAACTTTTTCAGCTCTTTGAATAGACAATGCTTTACTACCACCTTTGTAAGCGTTACCATTGATAACAACTGTATAGTTAGGATTGTTTTTCAACAATGTAGCAACTTTTTGTAAAGTCTCAACTTGATTAGGAGCAAATGTAGTTCCATTAGCAAAGAATACTTCAAAGCCTTGAACTAATTTGTTTTGTTTAGCTGGAGCTGCTGGAGTTTCTGTTGGAGTTGTTGGAGTTGTTGGAGCTACAGTATTTGGAGTTGTAGCAGCATCTGGACAACCTTGGTTAGCAGCAGAACCTTTGTCAAACGGACATTTGTCTTTGCTATCACCTAAACCGTCACCATCTGAATCTGGACAACCAAAGAATTCTGGTTTACCAGCTACATAAGGACACTCATCTACGTTATCAGCAATACCATCACCATCTGAATCAGCAACTTTTGTAGTGCTAGCAACTGTAGTAGGTGCAGCAGCACTTCCACAAGAACCTAAAGCATACATACCTCTCAAGTTAGCTTGATTGTAGTCAAAGCTATTGTCAACTTTCCATTTTCTTCCAGCCTCTAATTGAATAGAGAATCTATCAGAAGTACGGAAATTGAAACCTAAACCTGTAGAAACACTCATATTGATATCATCAGCACCTGCATTATCCCAAGTTCCGATAGAAGAAATCCAGTTTACACTTGGACCTGCATAGATATAAGGAGCAAAAATTGCATTTTCTTTCAATAAAGTTCCAGCAAATTTGAAAACACCTTCCAAAGATACATCTACCATTTGAGCTGGTCTGTAACCTACTAAATATTTATCATATCCTGGGTAGTTTGTTCTGCTTGTATTTGGATACCATACGTTTCCGAAAGCACCATTCAATCTAGCATCAAATGCTTTGCTAATTCTTTTTTGAACATTTACACCCAATAATGTAGTGTATTGATCCAATAAGAAATTTTGACCTGTAACTGGACCTTCATAACTTACGAAAGATGCACCAGCACCTACAGACCAATTACGAGAACACCAATTTTCATTTGGCATAGGCTCAGTAGAAGCAGCAGTAGCAGCATCAGCAGAAGCTGGAGCAGCAGCACCACCAAAGTTATAACCCAATCTCAAATTTGTTTGAGTATAATCGTAAGCATCTCCCAAAGCAGCTTTGTAAGAAGTTTCGAAAGCAGCAGACCATTTTTCATTGATATGGTATGCAAAACCAATTCCAAAAGGAATATAAGGATTTACATTATCAGATCCAGCACCACCTTCTGTAGTACCTCTGCTATTGTTTCCAATTTGGTTAATCAAATTTGCACCCAATCCAGAGAAGATATAAGGAGCAAAAGATGAATTTTCTTTAAGGATATAACCGTTATTGAATTTGTAAACCAAATTCAAACCACCATCCCAAAGCTCAGCTAAGTTGTACTCCATTCTTCTTTTTGTAGCTAAATCATAGCTAGTTGGAAGTGCTTGTGGAGAACCACCTAATTGATAATAAGGATAATAAGCTGTTCCTTGTGTAAAATTGAATCTACCGTCAAAAGATTTACCTAAATATCTTTGGATATTCAAGTTAAGAGCACCTTTGTATCTTTCCAACATTAAGTATTGTCCATTGATTGGATTTACGAAATCTGTGAAAGCTACACCTGCACCTACTCCCCAACGGTTTGTAGCATTCTGAGCAAAAGATGCTGCAGTTAATGCGCACATTGTAAGTAGTAATAATGTTTTTTTCATAAAAATAAAATTTTTGTTTATTTGAATTTTCGATGCAAAGATAGATTGTTTTTTTTAATCACAATTTTTTTTTTCATTATTTTTCACTTTTTTTAAAGCGATTTACGTCTCTTTTAGTTTTTTTAACCAAATTCGCATGCAACGCTTTTGTCAAATTCACGTCTTTTGAGTTTGCGATACATATAATTACCCACAAAATATCGGCCAATTCATCTTCAAAATTTAAGACTTCCCCTTCTTTTGGAACTTGTTCGCCATATTTTCTAGAGACCACTCTGGCTAGTTCACCTACTTCTTCCATCAAGACACTCATATTGGTCAATATATCAAAATAACCATTTCCCGTATTTTGAATCCAAGAATCTATTTCTTTTTGCAATTCTTCTATAGTCATTTTCAGAATTTTTAGTTTTTAAATGGGTTTCGTTCCTGCCATACTTCTGGTTTTAATTTTTCCAAAAACAATGGCACTAGTTTATTCACTACCGAATTATTTACTTTTAGGTAATTATACACTTTTACAGGTTTTGCACCCAGTGTACTTTTAATTTCTTGTGCGGTTCTACTTAAGCATACCATATTTTTCTTATGTTCATAGCCTTTTTCTATCATTTTATACAAAATAAAATTGTACAATTTGTATGGTTCATTTTTTTGATAGTCCAATCCCAAATAATGAACTTCAATATCCTTTTCAAACTCAAAATAGGAAATAAAACCGACCAATTGATTTTGTATCAAATAGCCTTCAAGCTTAAAAACTCTAGGTTCTTGTTCAAGAAATGTTTTAAAATAATTTGAATTCAAATTCATTAGTTTGAATTTTGAACGATCCAATACATTATTAAATAGCTTTTGAATTTCATTTTCATACAATTCAAAATTAGACTTATCTATAGCTATAACTTCGGTATGTTCATTGAGTTTATATATTTTATTTTTTCTAATTCTATACTTTGAGGTTAGTGCGTTTTGATACGATTCAAAACTTTCATACGGAGCAGTTTTGTATATCATTTTGTTTTCTACTTCAAAAATTTCAAATCCTGATTTTTTATAAAAAGGATAATTCTCCGAATTTAGTTCTTCAGAAATTAATATTCCTACCGTCTTGCAACTATATGGCTCTTCTACTTTCGAAATCATTTCTTGCACATAAACTCGTTTGTCTATTTCATTAATTTCATCACAAAAATAAACTCCAGACTCACAGGTGAAAATCAAATTTCCAAGTGCAATAATTTTTGAATCAATCAAACTCAACGATTTTTCAAGAACCAACTTAATTAGTTTTTTGGCATTTGAAACATACTTATATAGCATTTCTCCTCTAAAAGCGACTATTTGAAAATAACAAATTCCCAAATATCTCATTTCTTTATCCACTAGTACAAGATATCTAAACTCCATTTCTTGATTTGATTTTTCCAAAGTAGATAAATAATCATACGATAAAAAATAGCGTGAAGCCGGAACCAAATCGTTCCACTTTTTTTCGTCGATATCTTGAATGCTATTAAAAATTAAAATTGAAGTCTCCAATGTTTATAAAAATTCTGAGTAAAACAATCGTATAATCGAATTAGTTCTTTTAAATACTCAAAAAAGAATTTCGAATTTGAATAAATTCGGATAAAAGCATTGGATTTTCTTCCAAAATATTTCCAACCACTACAATATCAGCGCCTGCTTTATATGCATTTTTCAACTGAACTGAATTTCTAATGCCACCACCTACTAGCAGACATTCATCAGCTAATAATTGTTTTGATTTCTGAATAATATCTTCCGAAACAGGTTTATCCGCACCACTTCCAGCTTCCAAATAAAAATATTCATATTTAAGAATCTTTGCACTTAAAATATATTTTTCAATTTCATCAAAAGTACTTGGCAAAAGAGGTTTATCAATATCTAAAACCTCCATTGTAGCGGTTTTTTTCTGACCATCTAATAGCAAATAGAGTGTAGGAAACAATGGCACTTTTTCTTCTATTAATTTATGTGCCACATCTATCAATTGACCTACAATAAACTCTTTTTTTTCAGATTGTAATACAGAAAGTAAGAGCAATCCATCGGCTTTTTCACTTCGCTGAGAATTATTACCCGGAAATATAATTACGGGAATAGTAGTATTTTCTTTTAGAAAAATTATGGTATTTTTAAATTTTAATTCATCTATCATTCCGCTTCCCCCTACAAATATATAGTCAGGCGAACTTGAATTTAAGTTTTGAATAAAATCTTTTGTTGAGGAAAACTTTTCGGGATCAATTAAGATTGCAATTTTTTTTGCATTCTTATTTTCTAACAAAAAGAAATTTTGCATTAAAAAAAATGCTTATTGAATCTTTTGTTTTGATTGCATTTCGTCCAAAGGCAATCTTCTAGCAGTAATATATCTTTTGCTAAAATATTCACTTTGATTTAAGTCTTCTATGTGAACCCCTTTTGAAGAAGAGGAGTGCATCATTTTAATTACGCCATTGGTTACTTCTACCACAATTCCAATATGACCAATTACACCATTCATTGTATTTCTACCCGAAAAGAAAACTAGGTCTCCTTTTTGAAGTTCATCACGACTTACATATTGTCCATAATTCACCATTTCTCTACTGGTGCGAGGCAATCTAAGATCAAACCAATCAAATATGTATTTGATAAAACCACTACAGTCAAATCCATTTTCTCTAACACCTCCCCAACGGTATGGAATTCCCAAAAATGTTTTTCCTACACTGATTACATTATCAACAGTTGATTGATACAATTTGCTAGCATAGCTAGACACCATACTTTCTTTCTTCACACTTGAAGAAGTGTCCCTTTTAATAGACTTAGAGAAATATTTTGAAAAAGTTGTTACTAAATTATCCTCACATTTCTCGTCCACAGCGTGCAAGCCTTGAGATTGAACCGAAATCACCAAAAATAATGCAACTAATATAGTTATAAATCTTTTAATTTGCATTTTGTTATTATTTTAGAGTTTAAAAATTATTATCTAAAAAGTTGGCAAATATACAAATATATTTTAATATGAATGATTTTTTTGAAAATGTTTATAAAGTTGTTGAAAAAATTCCAAAAGGCAAAGTTACCTCTTATGGAGCAATAGCAAATTTCTTAGGCGCACGCAAAAGTGCTCGTATGGTTGGCTATGCTATGAATCACTCTCATTTCCTACCCGATTCATTCCCTGCTCATAGAGTGGTAAATAGCCAGGGCATATTATCGGGGAAGCATCATTTTGGTATTGAAAATGAAATGGAAAAATTATTAACAAAAGAAGGAATTGAAATAAAAAACGATAAAATTACAAACTTTAAAGAGGTTTTTTGGGACCCAAATTTAGAATTATTATAAGATTACAATTTTTTTTAATTAATTTCGTTTTTCAAAATATCAAAATTTAGAATATGTCCGTTACACAAAAACCCCTTTATGACTTTCACCTTGTTGATATTATAAAGGTATTTATAATATTCAAAAAAACGATTCTTTCTGCTACCATTATAGCACTTATTGGCTCTATAATAGTGGCAATGATTTTGCCTGTGTATTTTGAATCTAAAACTATTATTTACCCCAATAATTTAACATTGGCTGATAAAAGCAGTATTTTTGGTCAACAACAAAATCAATCTGAATTTTCATATTATGGAAATAAGTTTGATGCAAATAGAATTTTATCTTTTGCCAATTCTTCTACAGTTATTGATTATATTATCAATAAATACGACCTAGTATCGCATTATGGATATGACAAAAATGAAGCATTTGTATTTACAAAAACAAAAGAAGATTTTTTGAAAAATTATGCAGCATTTAAAAATGATAGAGATGCCATTGAAATCATTTTATTAGATACAGACAAAGATTTGTGCGCAAAAATGGTAAATGATATTGCAGATAAAATTGATCGATTATCTATTGAACCTATCAAAGAAAATCGATTAAAAATAGTAAAAATGCTTGAAAAGGAAATTACCGAAAAGATGACGAATCCTGCAAAGTCTTCCGATTTGGCAGATGAACTAAAATCTTTGAACAAATCTTTGACAGAATATAAAGTTTCTACTAACGATAATATTTCGGCTATTACAATTTTGGAAAAAGCATTTCCAGCTGAAAAAAAATCAAAACCAATACGCTGGGTTATCGTTCTTTTAAGCACTCTAGGTACTTTTTTTGCAGCGCTGTTAATTTCAATTTTATCTCTACAATATCGATTTTTAAAAGAAAGAATATAGTTGAAAAATAATAGCACCTTTGACCAATTATCTATAAACAAAACTATTTTTGGTCTTTCACTTTTATCGCTAGCATTTATTTTAGCGGGCATTTATATGCAAAAACCGATTGTATCGATTATCCCCTTTGTTATAATTGTTGGATTTTTATTTTCTATACATTATACCTTGTTTTATTGGATTTTAATAGCATCTATTCCACTATGTATTGTCTATGATTTTAACGATAGCTTATCTACAGACTTTCCTACAGAGTTTTTGTGTATGGGTATAATGCTTATGTATTGGATTCATATTCTATTCCGAAAAGAGATAGGTTTTCTTCAAACGCTAAAACACCCCTTATTTTTAGTAATAGTGGCTCTTTTTATATGGGCTATTATTACTACCATAACAGCACAAAACAAAGTTATTGCTATAAAATATACGTTGGCAAAGACCTGGTATATCACTACTTTTTTAATGGTGTCGATTCAATTAATCAACTCTATCTCAAAACTCAAAAAATTCTTTTGGGTGTTTTTTATTCCTCTTTTTTTTACGGTTATTTACAGTTTTGCACGAACCGCTTTGGGCAACTTTGATTTTGAACAAACCAATAAATTCTCACTACCATTTTATGCCAATCATGTATTGTATGCCACTACAATGTCCATTTTTTTTCCTTTTGTAATACTCGCTATTTCTTGGCTAAAAAAAGGAACTATTACAAGATTGTTTCTTGTATATAGTAGTATTATTATCCTTTTGGCCGTATATTTTTCTTATACCCGTTCATGTTATATTGCATTATTTGCTAGTTTTGTTTTTGTATTTTTGTTCAAATGGAGAAAAAGTATTCATGTATTCATTTTTTCGTCTATTGCGGTTGTTAGCTTTTTGCTTTTCCTATCAAAAGAATATAATTATTTGAAACTTCAGCCCGATTTTACAAAAACAGTAATGCATGGAAATTTCAAAGACCATTTAATAGCTACATTTCAAGGCAAAGATGCCAGTAGTATGGAACGACTCAATATGTGGATAAGCGTAATACGTATGTCTACTGCTCATCCTATTGTGGGAGTTGGCCCCAATAACTTTCCTTCTACATACAAGCCATATTCTCTATACCATTTTCATACGTGGGTAAGCGACAATCCGCTGCATCTCTCCTGCCATAATTATTTTTTGCTTATGTTATCAGAGCAAGGTTATGTAGGACTTATTTTATTTTTTATATTTAATATTATGTTTCTCTATTATATAGAAAAATACTATCATCAATCTAATATAATAAGTCATAAAAATATAATATTAGCATTAGGTGCTTCTTATATTATACTTCTTATAAATCTTTTGTTTAGCGACCTAATAGAAACTGCAAAGAACGGATTCTTTTTCTATTTTTTAGTTGCAATATTGATTCAATCTAAAACTTGGATAGATGGAGAAAGAAAATAAAGGCTTTTTTGAAGCTATATTATTTAAAAATGGAAAAATGCCTCTATGGAAATTCCATTATAATAGAATAAAAAAAACATGGCCATATTTTTTCCCATACAAATCTTTGCCTACTTCCGAAATGCTTCATCAGTTAATATTTAATCAAATTGAAAACTATTATGAATCAAAAAAGATTAAACTAATTTTTCTTAATGAAAAAATAGATATTCAAATTTCGGATTTTTCTTTTGAACAAAATAAAATTAAAAACATAAAAAAACTCATCATATATAATGAAGAAAAACTTGAGCTAAATAAGCCAAATTTTAAATCTATTGAACGAGAAATCTATAACAACTCACTATCGTATGCCATACAAAATGGTGCCGACCAATCCATTATTCTAGACAAAAATGACAATATAATTGAAACCAGTATTGCTAATATTTTTTTTATATATAAAAATGAAATTCATACACCTTTTTTGAAAAGTGGATGTGTAGAAGGGGTATATAGAACCTATCTAAATGAACGGATTCAGCGTACTAAAAAATGGATATGGATAGAAAAAAACATATCCTATAGCGAAGTTTCAAATTATAATAAAATATTTATTTCCAATGCTTTACGAGGCATAAATATTGCTAAAATTATTTAAAATGTTGAATATTAAGGTATTTCATAAAAAAAAAAGATAAAATTAATTCAATCCCTTTATATTTGCACCCCTAAATAAAAAATAATAACCAATGAGAAAAGCAGATGTAATAGCTAAAATAGCAGAAAATACAGGCGTACCAAAAGTGGATGTATTGGTAGCTGTAGAACAATTTTTCAAAGAAGTAAAAACTTCTTTAGAAAGCGGAGAAAATGTATATGTAAGAGGTTTTGGTAGTTTTATTATCAAAAAAAGAGCTGCTAAAATTGGTAGAAACATCAAAAAAAATACAACAATCAATATTCCTGAGCATAATATTCCGGCGTTCAAACCTGCAAAAGAATTTGTAGAGAAAGTAAAATCAAGCAAAAAAATAAAATAATATCTACGATTTTGAATAAAAAATCACTTTTTTTTATTAGCATTACATTAGTTGTAGCCTTAGTTGCTTTTGTATTTATACCTACAAAGACTAAGAAAACAAATAAAACAATGGCTATGGAAAAAGCGAATTATACGCTTGAAAATCATGAAGAAAAATTCATGAATACTTCTAGCGAAATATTAAAATCAAAAGCCGATAGCTTAATTAAAATCCTTGACAACAGCACGGATAGTATATCCAAATTGAATTCATTAAGCAATATTATTACTTTTTTTAATAATATTCAAAATCCCGAGATTGCATCATTGTATGTTTTGAAAAAAGCAGAAATAATTAAAAATGCAAATTCATGGGAAATATGTGGCGATAATTTTATTCAATTATTTTCCGACCCTAAACTGGATACTTTATTGATAAAAGATA
>JBIPPG010000377.1:0-12126 GCA_044368545.1 Chitinophagales bacterium
CAAGTATAGCTTGTGGCACCTGGAACAGCACTCACTGAATACGTATAACTTGTATTGCTAGAAACCGCTGTAGTTCCTTGTATTGAATTTGGCTGACTTGGGGTAGCTTTTACAATTACTTTTATTACAGTTCTATCACTTTCTGTTCCATTAACTGTTTGCGATACATAGTAATAGTATGTACCTGCTAATGATGTACTAGGTGTAGGTGCGGTAGCACTTGATACTCCTCCGGTTGGGGTAGTATACCAATTAAGTGTTCCCCCATTATTTGCTGGATTTAGGCTTGCTGTTAATTGCGAAGCACTAACTCCTTGACAATATACTATAGAGTCTCCTGGCAATCCCGAGTTTGGATTACTTGGCAATGTGCCAATTTTCAAAGTTGCAGGTGGGCTAGAACATCCATTAAAATTAGCGGTGACTTTAATTGTATATGTTGTCATTGTATCCGTAGTTACAGTTATAGCGTTCGTTGTAGATGATCCCGTCCAAGATGGTGGCATCGTCCAAGTATAGGATGTAGCTCCAGATACTGAATTTACACTATAAATATAGTTAGTATTTGCCAATACCGCCGAACTACCAATAATTGCAGTTGGCTGACTTGGGGTTGGTTTAACTACTACTTTGATCGCTGTACGACTGCTTTCTACTCCATTAACCGTTTGTGATACATAATAATATGTAGTTCCTGTAAAGTTAGTATTAGGCGTAGATGCGGTAGCACTTGACGTTCCACCAGTTGGGGTTGTATACCAATTGAGCGTTCCTCCATTATTAATTGGATTTAGACTTGCTGTCAACTGCGAAGCTGTAGCTCCTTGACAATAAACTATAGAATCACCAACCAAACCACTTGATGGATTATTCGGCATTTTTGTTATTGTTAATGTTTGAGCCACACTACTACAAGTTGTTCCATTAGCAACAACCGAGATAGTTCCTGTAGTAGAAGTATCTGTAGTAACGTTTAACGTATTTGAAGTAGAAGTTCCTGTCCAACCATTTGGTTTTGTCCAAGTATAGCTAGTAGCGCCACTTACAGCTCCTACACTATAGGTATAAGCCGTATTAGCAAGTACTGCATTTGGCCCTACTATTGCATTTGGTTGGTTCAATGATGGGTTCACAATCACTTTTACAGGGGTTCTACCACTTTCTGCGCCATTTACCGTTTGTGATACATAATAATATGTTGTACCTGGATTAAGTGTAGAAGGAGTAGGAGCTGTCGTATCGCCCGTACCACCTGTTATAGCGGTATACCATTTTAATTTTCCTCCATTATTTGTTGGATTTAAAGAAGCGGTAAGCTGTGTAGCCGTCGTATTTTGACAGTACACTACAGAGTCAACCGCAGTAGGATTTTGTGGAATAAGAGAAACAATAAGTTTTTGTGATGCACTACTACATGTTCCGATATTTGCAGTAACCGTAATGGTATCTTTTGATGTAGTATCGGTAAGCAATGTAATCGAATTGGTAGTAGAAGTACCTGACCAACCATTTGGTTTGGTCCAAGTATAGCTGGTAGCTCCTACTACTGCAGTTACAGAATACGTATAAGATGTATTGCTAGTAACGGTAGTAGATCCTACAATTGGATTGGGTTGATTAGCCGAAGGATTGATCACAACTACAATTTTTGAACGATCACTTTCTACACCATTCACCGTTTGTCCTACCCAATAGGTAGTAGTAATAGCGGAAACTGTAGACGGCGTAGGTGCAATAGTATCGCCTGTACCCCCTGTTTGAGAGGTGTACCACAATATTTTTCCACCATTATTGATTGGGTTCAACGAAGCCGTTAATTGATTAGCCGTTGCTCCTTGACAATATTTGATCGTATCGTTTACCAATCCTGAATTGCCATTGGTATTAGGGCCAGCAGGTTTAATGGTAATTTTTTGTGGTAAGCTCGAACAACTGTTTGTATCTTTTTTCACAACGGATACTTCTCCCGCATTAGGAGTTCCCACAATAAATCGTATTGTATCCTTATTTGTATTTGTAGACAATATGGTCCACGTAGATGGCTTCGTCCATACAAAACCTGAATCTACAGAAGAGCCTGTCACAAAATAGGTAACAGTATCTCCTATATTGGCCGCAGTAGGTCCTACGATTACGCCTGGCTGAGCAGGAGTAGGATTTACGGTTACTATAATTTCGGCGCGATCACTCATATTTCCATTCACCGTTTGTGATACAAAATAAGAGTATGACCCCGCTACTGCTGTAGTAGGCGTTGGAGCTGTAGTCGAAAATGTAGTCGTTGTAGGAGATGTATACCATCTCAAATTTGATCCCACGGCTACTAATTGCTGCGCGGTATCGTTTTGACAGTATATCGTTTTATTATTAGAAATATTTGGTTTTGCGGAACGAACATTGACATTCAATATCACCGAATCGCTATTACAACCGTTATTGGTAGCTTTTACATAAATAACACCGCCATTAGAACCGGCAGTATCTGTGATAAAGTTAGACGTAGAGGTTCCTTTCCATCCACTAGGCAAGGTCCATATATACCCCGAAGCATTGGCTACAGGTAGTACACTATGAATATTGACACTATTAGAATCTACTGAATTAGCTCCAATTATAGCCGTTGGTAAAGCTGGATAGGCATTAACACGAACCACAATCTCTGCTCTAGGGCCTTCAGAACCATTTAGCGTTTGCGTAGCCCAATATGAAACCATACCGGTATTGGTCAAACTCACTGTAGGTGCCGTAGTAGAACCCGTTCCACCCGTAGGTACGGTGTACCATTTAATAATCGCACCGCTATTGGCAGGCGTAGGTGTAGCTACTAGCTGACGAGAACCTCCATTTTGCTGACATAGATTCAATAGATTGCCCTCGATTCCGTTGTTTCCAGAAAAATCTGGGGTCAAACAGAATTTAACACTAGAATCTCTAGCATTAGCATAGGTATGAACATAGTTGGCAATTCCATTATCTGCTGTCGTTTCTTTGGCATCGGCATATCCGTTGGTGCCATGAGGCGCTGGGAAGGTATAATTTGGTGTTACCAATTTTGTAGCACTGGCTTCAAAAGCATCACTACAGCCGTCGTTGTCACTATCTGTATCTAATCTATTTGGAATTCCATCGCCGTCGGTGTCTAAAACGACATTACATGAGTTCGGTTGTACAAAAGATAAATAATGTCCATCATTATTTGAAGTAGACCATACCCATGTATATTTTACTTTTAATTTTTTGAAAGAACCCAACACTTGAGCACGTCCATATGCAGAGACTGTTGGGTTTCCTCCAACTATTGTTAAGTTGGTTCTAGTAATGGCATTGCCGCTAACCACAGTTGCTGGTGATATATCCAATGGCAATAATATCAGAGGATTATTATATTCATCAAACCACTCTTGTCTCGCATAGTCTACATCTGCAAAAGAAATAATTGGGTTAACCAATGTATTGGCAAATGTATATGTTTCATATATAGGAGGTGCATTAGGAACCATTGATATATTAACAATAAATTGGCTCGTAATAATAGGACTATAATCATTTATAATATTTGTTACTCCAACCGCGGCGGCTGTAACCCCAATTGGTGTAATAGTTGTCCCTATTGAATTATTACATCCTTGTTCCGTTATATCCAACACCCCATCATTATCATCATCCAAGTCAATGATATCCTTGATACCATCACCATCGGAATCTAAACATGATTTTGTAATAGAATCTATTGCATAACCGTATGATAACGAATAATTAATAATACCATTATCGGCAGCAGTTTCCTTTGAATTATCCAATCCATTGGTACCCATAGTACCTGTGAATTTATAGTTTGCGGCTGTAGAAGTTGTAGATCCTCCTTCATAGGCATCGCTACAGCCGTCATTATCGCTATCCAGGTCAAGTCTATTTGGAATGCCGTCGTTATCACTATCTTGATCGGTGTATGCACTGCAGAAGGCTCTAAACTCTGCTAATGACATATTATAAGCAAAGCTAATTGGAACTCCAGAAGATGTACTCACAAAGCTAGTATTAAGATTAGTCTCATCATACCATCCTGCGGTAATATTCAATCGAATGGAAGTAACATTATTAAACGATCGTTTCAAATTAAATATTTGAGCTTGTGTCAACGATCCACTTCCCGTAGGCATAAGTGTCGTAAACATTTGAGAAGTATATTTTTTACCTCCATCATAGGTTACTGTTACTGTAAAATCTTTAAGGGGCGCATCTCCTCCTCCATAATTCGTTAAATCTGGTGCCCATAAAACAACACCCGATACACTAGAGCCGGAAGGCATCGTATATTGAAGATATCCTACAGTCTGAGGATGCAACATTAGCCAATTGTCCGCAAGAACACCGGGGCTTGAAACGGTTGCAGAGAGTCCATTTCCAATAAGGCCATTGGCTTCTATTGTAAGATTCGCGGGAGAACCTGGATAGTCAGAGCTGGATACTGCTGCAGTAGGTCTAATTAAGCCACCACCACAAAGACTTACACTCTCATCTATATCGGTAATTCCATCATTGTCATCATCAATATCGACAATGTCTTTTATTCCATCGCCATCGGTATCGGCACAAGCATTAATATTTTTATCTAATCCGTAATCAGAATATGTTGACGAATAATTAATAATACCATTATCTGCTATAGTTTCTTTTGAATTGGCCAAACCATTATTTCCATAAGGACCCGCAAAAACATAATTAGCCGTAGTAGCCGTAGTAGCGCCTGCTTCAAACGCATCGCTACAGCCATCGCCATCGCTATCGGTATCCAATGAGTTGGGTTTACCATCGCCATCCGTATCATTAAATGCTTCACATTTTCCTGGTGTAATATATTCACCCATATTAAGACCATCTACTAAAAGATACCCCATCCCCGCTACAGCTGATTTAGGAACAAAGGTCAAATGGGTGTATACGGCATTGGGTGTGAAAACAAGTTCATCATTTTTCCATGGCGTAACAGAGCCCGCAGCACCAGCCGCTGGCAATAGGGTTGTGGTTCCAATCAATTGAGCGGTACCACAAGAAGCCGTTCCTGCATAGACATCCATATTTGCTGAAAAATTACTATTCCATGCATTGATTGATGCATTGGCTGTAGCTACAGAGACTTTATATGGAACACCCGGCGTCATAGGAGACGAACTAGGAATAGCAACACCCATTCTTTCTGGGTAATGAAATCCCATGTATTTAGTACCCGTATATGGAGCCAATACAGTTCCATATAAATTAACGGCTGGACCATCGATACTGCCAGAACAGCCAGCATATGGATTGCCCCCATTATCAACTTCATAATCAATAGTATAATCACTATTATCACACGACATCGTTTCTGATATGTCCAATACACCGTCATTATCATCATCGATATCAATATAATCTGGTATACCATCTCCATCACTATCTAGACAGGTTTTTACTGTTTTAGTATCTGCGTAGTCTTTATAAGTACTAGTATAATTAACAGTACCATTATCGGGTTGTGTTTCTAATGCATTAGCCAATCCATTGGTTCCATAAGGTCCAGAGAATGTAAAATTAGCGGTTTTGCTCGCTGTGGAATTTCCTTCTAAGGCATCGCTACAGCTATCGCCATCGCTGTCCAAATCATAATGATTGTAGATTCCATCCCCATCTACATCTTCTGCACAACTTGGTTTTGGATTCAAACTTTGATTATAAGTAGTAGGAGTCTCAAAATAAACTTCATTAGAGTTACCCGTGGTATTGATACCACCACCATTGGTCCAGTATATTCTATAATATTTATAAATGCCTTGATTTTTATTTACAGGGAAAATATTGGCATTATTTGTACCTGTTACCCCTGGAATTGTAGTTACTCCCATAATAGATACGGTCGTATTGTATGCAATACTATCGCTCAAGTCGGTCCAAGCCGAATTATTATTTGATCCTTGTAGCTTCAAGAATGTACCTGCATTGAAATGGGTGCTGGTATTTATATAGCCTAGATAAATTCTTCGTAACTCAACAGGGACTGGCATTGTAAAACTGTAAACAACAGCAGGTGCTGTAGTAGTAGCTGTAAACTGAACCGCATAGTTAACAGTAGCGGTTTCATTATTTCCATCCACCAATTTAGCTGGACTATTATATGTTGCATTCATTGCAAGATTTGTAGATACCGTTGTAGTTGTTCTATCGCCAGAAAGCCATTCTGAAGAAGCATAAAAACAAGAAGGTGACTCTACTGCATCCACAATACCGTCATTGTCATCGTCGATATCAATTATATCCGAAATGCCATCGTTGTCCGAATCTTTACAAATAGCTAGATTGTATGATGTCGCATACGGATCGTAGGTTACATTATAGTTCACAATGCCATTATCCACCGATGTTTCTTTGGCATCGGCCAATCCATTGGCTCCATATGGCGCTGCAAAGGTAAAATTGGCCGAAGTTGAGGTCGTAGCTCCTGCTTCTAGAGCATCGCTACAGCCATCGGCATCGCTATCGGTGTCAAGGTGGTTGTATTTTTTATCCTTATCGCCATCTTCCGTACAAGTCGCTTTTGGATTCAAGTTGGCATTATAAGTACTTGGTGTTTCAAAATACACCTCATTAGAATAACCATTGATATTGATCCCTCCACCACTAGACCACAATATTCTGTAGTATCTATATCTACCGGCATTTCTTGTTACCGAGAAAATATTGGTATTAAGAGTACCCGAAACGCCTGGTACTGAAGTTGATCCGTTAGTTGCGATCGTAGTATTATAAGCTAAACTATCATTTAAATTTGTCCATGCCATATTATCATTGGATCCTTGCAATCTCAAGAACGTATTTGCATTAAAGTGGGTATTGGTATTGATATATCCTAAATGTAACCTATTAATTTCTACAGGTACATTCATGTCAAATGCATACACTACAGCGGGTGCCGTTGTGGTCGCATTAAACTGAACCGCATAGCTAGCCGCAGCCGTAGTATTGTCGCCATCTTCCAATAAGTTTAGTCTATTATAGGTGGCATTCATCGCCAATCCCGTAGAAGCTGTTATTTGCGTACGATTGCCACTCAACCATTCGGATGCATTGAAAAAACATGAAGGTGATTCGGTAGCATCCAAGACACCATCGTTATCGTCATCCACATCGGCAATATCCATAATACCATCGCCATCATTATCTCTACATGAAGCAATATTTGCAGAGATCGCATAAGGCGCATAATTAGAACCATAATTAATGATTCCATTATCAACCGATGTTTCTCTGGCATCCGCCAATCCATTGACTCCGTATGGGCCTGGGAAGGTAAAGTTTGCGGAAGTAGATGTAGTAGCGCCTGCCTCTAAAGCATCGCTACAGCCATCGCCATCGCTATCCGTATCCAATCTATTTGGTATACTATCGCCATCGGTATCAATATCGCCACAATTAGACGTAACAATCAAATCTAAAGGATACCAAAAGATATTTCCTGTATTGGTACTCGCTACGGTAGGATACCCTACTTCTATTCTTGTAGAATCCGAAACTGCGGTAAAGTTGAGGGTTGAATTAGACGTTGGATTTAAATTCATCGTCGTAATGGTTGCTCCCGTAGTTGCATTAACTGCTCTCAGAATAGGAGTAATACCATCTTTTAACAAAAACGAACCAGAAAACAAGCCTAAAGTGAAGCTATAGCCTACATTAGCCGACGTTCTATACGTTTTTCGCATCAATCCGTATAATGGATTGGCCGATCCTTGATGATCAAACAAAGGTTTTCCATCATAAGGCTGCATAAAGTCAAAATTTCCATTAATAGATGTCCAGCCCAAACATCCTGAACTAGTAATACCAAATGAATTGTTTGGAGGGAATGTGGTGCATACTGGGTCAAGAGTACAAGTCCCTCTTTCCATCTCATCGAGTACTCCATCATTATCATCATCGATATCAATTAAATCTGAAATTCCGTCGCCATCGGTATCGGTACATCCGTTTAATCTAGAATTTATAGCATTGCTATAATATGCTACATAATTTATGGATCCATTATCAACCGAAGTCTCCAATGAATTATCCAAACCATTAGCGCCCATCGTGCCTGTAAACTTAAAGTTGGCTGTGGTGGAGGTAGTAGATCCTGCTTCTTTAGCATCGCTACATCCGTCACCATCACTATCTAAGTCTAGATGATTGTATAAACCATCTAAATCCGCATCTTGATTACAAGATAGTTTTGGATTTAAACTGGTATTATAGTTTGAAGGCAACTCAAAATAAACCTCATTTGAATATCCATTGGCATTGATTCCGCCGCCATTGGTCCAGTAAATTCTATAATATCTATATTTTCCTGAATTTTTGGTCACAGGAAATACGTTTGCATTAACGGTTCCTGTCAATCCAGAAATAGAAGTCACTCCATTGGTAGTCACAGAAGTATTATATGCCGAACTATCATTCAAATTGATCCAAGAATTATTATCATTAGATCCTTGTAATTTCAAGAATGTATTCGCATTGAAATGTGTACCGGCATTAACATAGCCTAAAAATAATTTCGATATTTGAACAGGAGCAGACATATCAAAACTATAAACAGAGGCTGGAGCTGTTGTAGTGGCATTAAATACCACGCCGTAGCTCGAAGCAGCAGTTCCATTATCTCCATCTTCCAATTTACTTAAATTATTATAGGTCGCATTCATCGTCAATCCTGTTGTAGTATTGATTTGTGTTCTATTTCCACTGAACCATTCCGAAGCAGTAAAGAAACAAGAAGGTGATTCTGTAGCGTCTAGTATCCCATCATTATCGTCATCAATGTCATTGATATCTAGTATCCCATCATTATCACTATCTTTACAAGAAGCAATACTAGGGGTCACTGCATATGATGCATAATTTGAACCATAGTTAATGGTGCCATTGTCAACCGAAGTTTCCTTAGAATTGGCTAAACCATTGGTGCCGTATGGCCCTGCGATGATGGAATCGGTTAAATTTGTTGTAGAACCTGCTTCAAAAGCATCGCTACAGCCATCACCATCCGAATCGAGGTCCAAACTATTTGGAATTCCATCGTTATCCGAATCGCACTCTTTCTTAGTGCTATAATTAAATCTACTTATAGTGGGGTCATTATTACATGGATTTCCCGGTCCATGTTTAAGAACAAGAGATATTGTTACATTTGCATTTGTTAAAATACTTGAGGCTTGATATATAAACGGAAAAGAAGACGGATAAGGGATTGAAGATATCCTTACTCCATTAATTTCATAAATTAGGGTATCCGAAGCGCCACAATTTGAGGCACCTGTAGTAAATTCACTAATAAGCGTTATTGGATTTCCTACGGTTAGCCCCGTAAGAGATTTTGATAAAACCAATTCATATTGTCCATTCTCAGCCGTTTGGATTAAGGTATTTGAATAAGTTACTGGACTTGTTGGCCATGACCAAGAGCCAGGTCCGCTCAGAATTGTTGGACTTGAAGGTCTAGCGGGCATATAGCCAGCTAAAGTTACTCCTTGGAAATTCGTACCAAAATCATTGTCGCTACCTGTACATTCTTCACTGTCCGGAACGCCATCATTATCATCATCGATGTCAATTAAATTAGCAATGCCATCATTATCGGTATCTAAACAACCATTTCTTGTATTGTCTATAGCATTATGATAATATGATACATAGTTAATGGTTCCATTATCTACCGAAGTTTCCAATGAATTGTCCAATCCATTGGCACCCATAGTACCCGTAAATTTATAATTTGCTGTAGATGACGTTGTCGCGCCCGCTTCTTTAGCATCGCTACAGCCGTCTCCATCACTATCTAAATCTATATGATTCAGTTTGCCATCTAAATCCTTGTCTTCAGTACATGCTAATTTTGGATTTAAGTTTTCGTTATAATTAGAAGGTGTTTCAAAATACACTTCATTAGAAAAACCATTTGCGTTAATTCCACCACCATTGGTCCAGTAGATTCTATAGTATCTATATTTTCCTGTATTCTTGGTCACAGGGAATACGTTTGCATTGATGGTTCCCGGCAATCCAAAAATGGAAGTCACTCCATTCGTAGTTACGGTTGAGTTATATGCCAAACTATCACTCAAATTGGTCCACATGGTATTGTCATTAGAACCTTGTAGTTTCAAGAACGTACTGGCATTAAAATGGGTATTGGTATTAGCATAGCCTAGATATACTTTTGAAATTTCTACAGGTACAGACATATCAAAATTATAAACAGTAGCTGGGGCCGATGTTGTAGTGGCATTGAATATTACGCCGTAGCTCGATGCAGCCGTTCCATTATCGCCATCTTCCAATTTATTTAAACTATTATAGGTTGTATTCATAATCAATCCTGTTGAAGTATTGATTTGTGTTCTATTGCCACTAAACCATTCCGATGCTTTGAAAAAACAAGATGGTGATTCAGTAGCGTCCAATACACCATCATTATCATCGTCGATATCGAATAGATCCAAAATACCATCATTATCATTGTCTTTACAAAGACCTATTGAAGATGAAAGCGCATAGGATGAATAGGTACTAGAATAATTCAACGTACCATTATCTAAAGCCGTTTCCTTACTATTGGCCAATCCATTAGATCCATAAGGACCTGCTATGATAGAATCTGTTTTTACGGTTGTTGCTCCTGCTTCAAAAGCATCGCTACAGCCATCACCATCAGAATCTAAATCTTTAGAATTAATAATTCCATCATTATCGGTGTCGCAATCCGAAATATTTAAGTTAGTTACAGCATTAAATTCAACATTCATGTATGTTGGAGGAAATTGGTTATCTTGTCCCAGAAGTATCGTATTACTCCCATTTAGATTGATAGGGACGGTTTGATATGAAGCAGTTAACAGAACCAATTCTTGATAATTTCCAGCTCCTTGAAACCCATCCAATGCATATATTTTTGTTTGTCCAAGTTTGTCGATTTTAATTCGAACAATAGGTCTTGATTGGTTATTTCCATAGTTCCAGATTTGATTAGGTGCATTTACATAAGCACCCGATGGCAATGTAAGCTTTGTAGATGAAACTGAGTAAATAGCACTAGCACCAGTATTTGCAAAATTCAGTTCACTTACTGTTGTAATATTTACGCCATTTACCTTAAGGTTGAGATTGTTATCTAAATTCCATATATCAATCCATAATTCATCAGGAAATCCTGTTAATACTTGAGTATGAGAAACTTTGGAGCCTCCAGAATTTAAATCAAACCTAGTCACAATAGTTTGTGAAATAGGAGGAGAACATTCGATATCATCTAAAATACCATCATTATCATCATCGATGTCAATCAAATCTCCAATACCATCATTGTCGTAATCTAAACATCCATTTCTTGTATTGTCTATTGCATTATTATAATACGATTTATAGTTTATCGTTCCATTATCTACAGAGGTTTCCAAAGAATTGTCCAATCCATTGGTTCCCATCGTACCTGTAAATTTATAATTTGCGGCGGTTGAGGTAGTCGCTCCTGCTTCTTTGGCATCGCTACAGCCATCGCCATCAGTATCTAAATCTAAATGATTTTTTATGCCATCGCCATCAGTATCATCTTGACATATTGTTTTAGGATTCAAATTGGCATTATAATTAGAAGGGGTTTCAAAATAAACTTCATTAGAATATCCATTGACATTAATTCCACCACCATTGGTCCAGTAGATTCTATAATATCTATATTTTCCAGTATTTTTGGTTACAGGGAATACGTTGGCATTGATCGTTCCCGTCAATCCAAAGATTGAGGTAACGCCATTGACAGCTACGGTAGTATTATAAGCCATACTATCGCTCAAATTGATCCATACATTATTATCATTTGAACCTTGTAGCTTCAAAAACGTATTGGCATCAAAGTGTGTATTGGCATTGATATATCCTAGGTATATTTTATTAATTTCTACTGGCACCGACATGTCAAAACCATAAACGGTCTGCTGAGTGGTGGTTGAAGCATTGAATCGTACCGCATAGCTTGCTACAGCGGATCCATTGTCTCCATCCATTAGTTTATCCAATTGATAATAAGCTGCCGTCATAAATACTGTAGTTGACGCTACGATA
>JBIPPG010000299.1:0-3527 GCA_044368545.1 Chitinophagales bacterium
CATTACAACGACTATATGCACCATCCAATTTGTTTAAATTATTTAGAATAGTAGAAGTAATTAGATAATCACTTGAACAATTAGTAGGTAAATCACCATTTCCTATGGATACATCTCTTTTCTCATTATCTGCAGCACTTACATTTAAGATGCCATATTTACCCAAACTATCATATATGCTGCACCATATTGGTTCATCATTCTCAAAGCCAATTGTACCGCCTGATAAATTTGTAGCTACAATATAGGCTCCTTTTAGTTTATTTGAAAGTAGATAGTTTTTTTTCATTGTAATAATGTAGTCATAAGCTTTAATGATGCTTTCAACACTTTCCATGCCAGCAATTGGTAGAATTTTTACATTCCATGCTACTCCAGATATTCCTTTTATATTATTACCTTTTGCACCTATAATTCCTGAAACATTTGTACCATGAACTATTGCTAAATCTTTAAAATAATTTGAATTATTTGCTATTGAATTCCAGCCTCTATAATCATCTATATATCCATTATTATCATTATCGATACTATCATTTGGTATTTCTTTATAATTTGTAAAGTAATCAATATCTTCATGTAATGAATCAAATCCCGGTTCTATTACAGCTACTACTATCGTATCGCCTTTTTTTGTTGTAATGCTTTTGTCAAAATCCCATGCATTGATTGAATTGATTCCAAATGGAACTGATAATCCTGGAAGATTTTTATAATTATGATACGCTTGTTTATAAAAAAAAGTGTCATTGGGTGTAGTTGCTCTTGGAACAATTTTTAGATTTCTATTATTTTGAACTATTTCAATTGCTTGGTCTTGTTTTAATAGCCCAATTTCTTTTTCAGTCCAAGGTTTTTCCCTTGTAATCTTATAAATATTTAAATTTTTTGAAATTTCTTCAATTTCAAATGAGAAAAGGTTTAATTTTTTTACATCTTTTGTTGAATAATTTGCTTTGATTTTTAATAATATAGCATATCGTTCATTTTGAATATTTTGTGAATATACATTTTGAAAGATTACAAAAGTCAATAAAAGTAAAAATCTATATTTCATTCGATACCATTTTACAAATTATAACGTTTCGAGGATCAATTTTATTTGATAACCGATATTTTGATTGTATTTGTTTTTGATTTTTCATAAAAAGGCATACTTGCAGTGTTGATGACTACATCTCCTATTTGTACCAATCCTTTTGATTTAATAATATCAATTACATCTTCTATAGTTTTGTCTGTTCCTTCGAGACCTTCATAATAAAACCCTTTTACACCCCAAATTAAATTCATGGCATACAACAAAGGTTTATTATCTGTAAAAATAAAAATATGTGATTTGGGTCTAAAGCTACTCACTCTAAAACCTGTGTATCCACTTCGTGTCATACCCAAAATTGCTTTTGCATCAATTTCTTCTGCTATCGAAACGGCACTATGACACACAGCATCTGAAATATAATCTGGATTTTCTTTATCTATTTGATACACATGTTTGTTGTAAATATCTGAATTATACTCAATTTCATGAATAATTTTTGACATTGTTTCAATAACTTTTGCAGGGTATCTTCCAACGGAGGTTTCTCCGCTAAGCATCAAAGCATCTGCACCATCCAAAACCGCATTGGCTACATCGGTAATTTCGGCACGTGTAGGAAAGCTTTTATCGGTCATACTTTCCATCATTTGTGTAGCTACTACTACGGGTTTGCCTTTTTCATTGCATTTTTTTACAATTTGTTTTTGAGCCAATGGAACCGTTTCCAATGGAATTTCAATGGCCAAATCACCTCTTGCTACCATGATTCCATCACTTATTTCTATAATTTCATTTATATTTTCAAGTGCTTCGGGTTTTTCTATCTTAGCGATTACTTTGGTGTATGATATTTTTTCTCCAATCATACTTTTAAGAGCTCGAACATCATCGGCAGTTCTTACAAAACTCAATGCAATCCAATTGGCTCTATTATATACCGCAAATTCAAAATCGGCTCGGTCTTTATCCGTCAAACTTTGAATGGTCGTTTTGGTTTGAGGGAAATTTACGCCTTTTTTTGAGGTCAATAACCCACCTTCCAATACAATAGTTTCTATTTCGTTGTCATTGATGATTTTGGTAGAAAGTAATTTTAATTTTCCGTCATCCACCAATATTTCTTCTCCTACTTTTACGTCTTTGCCCAAGTTTTCATAACTTACATACAATTTTTCTTTAGTCGAAATTTGCTTTTGATTGGTAAGTATTACAGATTGTTTTTCAATTAATTCTATGCCATTGTTTTCTACTTCGCCCACACGAATTTTGGGTCCTTGCAAATCCGCTAAAATTGCAATACTCGTACCATTTTTTTTATTAAAATCTTTGATGGTTTGAAATCCTTTCAAATGAAAATCGTAGTCGCCATGCGAAAAATTGAATCGAAATACATCTACGCCGTTTTCTACCATTTGGGTAATGACTTCTTCGCTACTACAAGCCGGTCCATAGGTAGCTATTATTTTTGTCTTATTATCGTTTATTATCATACAATATCTTTTTGAATCTTTTTTTAATTCAAATGCAAAAGTAGTCCTTAAAAAATACAAACGTATTATGTTTTTGTAAAAAAAATAATTATCCAAAAAAGTGGAGCTGCAGAGATTCGAACTCTGGTCCTGAGCGAGCCGTTCTATACCTTCTACACGCTTAGTTTATTATTGGTTTTTCGAAGTAAGGATGGAAATAAACAAACCTTATTTACTCTTATTCTGTGTGATTTAACCCGCTTCTACAGAAATCAAATTGGGCGATTCTTGCTGAGTCGATGCCTCATATAGAACCGGCAAGACGGCAATTCTAAAGAGACAATGGTGCGTAAAACCTTGTTTTAGGCAGCCATGGCGTAAGTTGTTTCGCCAATTAAATAGGTTAGGTGTAGGGATTATCGAGTGTCAACACCGTCACTCGGCGTGCCAGTATAAAAATACATCACCAGTCAATTCCGGTCAGCCCCATTTTTGTGGATAAGTATATTCAATGAACTATTTTTTTTTACATATTTTTGCACTTTAATTACTTAAAGCATATAGAAAACGACAAATATAATTAAAAAGTTCACGAAGTATGAAAAAAATTGGAATTTTAAGAGAAGAGAAACAACCCGTTGATACGAGAACTCCCTTAACACCAGCAGATTGTAAAGATTTAATAAAGAAATATAAATACGAAATATTTATCCAACCCTCTAATGATAGATGCTATACCAACGCTGAATATGAGGCCGCAGGGGTAAAAATTCAGGAAAGTATGTTTGAATGCGACGCCATTTTGGGTGTAAAAGAAGTGCCTATCCATTATTTAATTCCTGGCAAACGATATTTATTTTTCAGCCATACAATCAAAAAACAAGCACATAATCTTAAATTAATACAAGCATTTATCGATCAAAAAATTGAAATGATTGATTATGAGGCTTTAACGGATGATAAAGGGCAGCGACTAGTGGCTTTTGGCTACTGGGCGGGTATTGTGGGTGGATTTA
>JBIPPG010000045.1:0-12067 GCA_044368545.1 Chitinophagales bacterium
GATGAAATCATTATCCCCGAACCTTTTTATGCTAATTACAATGGATTTGCTACCGCTGGAAATATTACTGTTGTGCCTATTACTTCCCATATTGACAATGGTTTTGCGTTGCCTGCGATTGAAGAATTTGAGAAAAAAATCACTTCAAAAACAAAAGCAATCCTTATCTGCAATCCCAATAATCCAACTGGTTATTTATACAGCGAATCGGAATTGAATCAATTGAAAGAAATTGTTTTAAAACACGATTTATTTTTATTTGCCGATGAAGTATATAGAGAATTTGTATACGATGGACAAGTTCATAAATCCATCCTTTCTATGCCCGAATTGAACAATCACGCGATAGTAGTAGATAGTATAAGCAAACGATACTCTGCTTGTGGCGCACGATTGGGAGCATTGATTACCAAAAATAAAGACGTGTTGAGTACCGTTCTCAAATTTGCACAAGCCCGTTTGAGTTCGCCTACCTACAGCGAAGTAGCCGCTGAAGCAGCTTTGGAGACACCACCATCTTATTTTGAAGCAGTAAACACTGAATATATCCAACGTAGAGATTTATTGTTTTCTTTGCTCAATAAAATTGACGGCGTATTTTGTCCAAAACCAGGCGGTGCATTCTATGCAATGGCCAAACTACCTGTAGAAGATACCGATCATTTTTGCCAATGGATGCTAGAGCATTTCAACTATAACGGAAGTACGGTAATGATGGCGCCAGCAGGTGGATTTTATGCCACACCCGGATTAGGGAAAAACGAAGTTCGTATCGCGTATGTTTTGGAAAAAGCGGAAATAGAAGAAGCTGCAAAATGCCTTGAAGAAGGATTGAAAGCGTATGCCAATCGTTCGGCTGGAAATCATTAATAATCAAATAGGTAAACATTCTTATATGAAAAATCGAATTATTGCCTTACTCATTACCTTTTTAGTTCATTCTTGGGCTATGGCGCAATGCGCAATGTGTAAAGCTAATGCCGAACAATCGCTCAATCACGGTGCCGAAGATGCCAATTGGCTTAATTATGGTATTGTATTGATGATGAGCGTTCCGTTTTTCTTTTTCATTACGGTTTATTTGCTTTTTAAGAGAAATAATAAGGAATAGGATTATAGATTATAACATTTTATAAATAAGATTAGCATAAAACTAGAATAATATCAGTACGAGAAATCTATAAAAGACTTTTTTACGACACTCACGAACGTACGGGAATCAACAAGGGGTAGAATGCATTGCTAGTTGATCCCAACGAACCACTAGCTGTTAGTGGCTGGCGTTTTATATTTGATTTTCTTCTTCTATAATTTTCTCCAAACCCAAAAGTTCTGCTACAAGTTTATAAACCATTGTGCAAGGATTTTGAGTTGAATAATTTTGTTGTCCAGCATATAGTTTTTCAAGTTTTACAGCATTTTTAATAGCATTTTCTTTGTTTGCGTATGTTTCTAATAACGAATACATTTCAGTGCTATTCTTCTTGTATTTATAGTCGTTTAGTCCCTGTTTCTTAAAGTTTTCTTCTATCAAATCTTGATACTGTTTTCTGCTTATGCCTGTGTTGTAATAGTGAAAATGCAGTAAATACCAAAGCTCAAAAGCTTCATTTGTCCAAGCACAATCGACATTAGGCATTGCTATACAAGTTTGAATTGCCGAATTAAAAGATTGGTCAGAAAAACTATCTCTATCAAAAACTACCCATAATTTATCAATTGGTCTATTTGTTTGTGCTTGCCAATTATTTCGTAGTGTCATTGCATTATTAACAAGAGAAACAGTGTTGTGTCCTGTCCCTACGATTTTAAATGCACAAACGTCCAAAACACCTTTAGGTAAATTATTTTTAAGAGATTCAAAATAGTTAGGCTCTGTTTTTTCTCCTTCGCACACAATCAAGAAGAATCTTCGTTTAGATTTTACGTTCTCTAAACGTTTAGATTCGGCTCGTTCGTGCCTTTTTTTAATATGATTGGGTATTTTTATTTTTCTTGCCATTCCGTTATTATTTTGGAAATTTCACCGATATATGGAATAGCACCATATCTACCTTCAATATAATCGTTTTCAAAAGAGCGGTCTTTACGAACTTTTGTTCCGTCTTCTTCACGATACTCAACCAATGAGTATAAGTCTGACGCACCATATTTGTCTTTTTCGACAAAATAAATTTGGTCTCTCCGATACTTTCCATACGAAAATAAGTTTGTATCGTGGGTAGAGAAAATTAGCTGTGCGTTTTTAGAATTGTCTTTATCGGAATTAAATAATCGTGTAATTGCTAATGTCATAAGTGGGTGCAAACTTGAATCAAGTTCATCAACAACCAAAACCCCTCCATCTTGTAAAACATCAAAAATTGGTCCTGATATATTAAACATCTTGTTTGTTCCTGCGGATTCTTGGCTACGCATATCAAACTCGACTTCTCCAATTTTTTTATTGTTCTTATCGAATTTTTTATGCAAAGTTTTTATCTTGAAACGAAAAGCTCCTTCCAAATCTTTAACTAATAGTTTTACCAAAGCTTCTGGGGCATCTTCTGGAATTCTTTTTGGATTAAATTTTTCTTTATTAATAGATAATCCTTCAAATCCCAAATCTAATTGGTCATAAAAATTCTCAAGAATTTTGGCTGTATTTTTTTTGTCTAACATTTTAAATGTAACCAATTCATAATTTTCGTGCGTTAATCCCGAAATGGTAATAAAGTTGTTAAACCAATTCATAATTCTTTTAGCAACAACACCATTAAATTGGTCTATTACGGACAAGAACAAAGCGTTATCTCTTGTTTTGCTTTCCAAGTTTTCAGCCTCTTTGTATGATGGAGATACCTCAATTCCGTCTCTCAACCTGATGAATAGGAATTTTTCAGCATTTTTCTTTGATTCATATAACCACTCGCCAACGACTTCTTTATCGGTTACTTCAAAGCCATATCTATATCGTATTCCAAGTATTTCAAATAATACTTCAAAATATGATGGACTTTTTTCCGTTTCGGTATTTAGCAAAAATGGAGTAACACCTAATTCTTTAGTTGAAGATTGGCTAAATGATAGCATTACTATTCTTTTCATTGTGCTCATCGCACGAATAAAATTTGATTTACCACTTGCGTTTGCTCCATAAATGATAGCCCCCTTTAAAAGAGTGTGTCTTTCGGAAGTGATTGTATTGGTTTCTTTATAGTCGCTAATACTTGAAGCTACCAAGTTTAAGGTTTTAATTTCTCTGAAAGAAAGATAATTGCCAACACTAAATTCAAGTAACATATTTGTCGTATTTTGAGATTATTTCGCAAAGATAAGCTTTTTTCTTTAAAAACGATGATTTAGTGAGAAAAATTCGCAAAAACACATTTTGTTTAGTAATAGACTTGATTTTAGTGGTGTCGTCCTAAGCATTACCACTAACTACCATATCCCCATCGATTCATACTACTTTTTTCAATATTTGTCTTCATATACTTTAGATTAAATCACAAAAATAAATGATTTATCTATATGAAAAACTTAACAAATGTTAAAAATTAGAAATTAAAAACGGTCATAGGGATTGCGTGAGGGGTAGAAGCCGGCACGAAGTAAGGCGAATAACCCGACCTAGACGAAGAGGCTTCAAACTGTCTATTATATGAAAAACAAATAAATTAGCCTCTTTGGCGAGGGCACGCCCAAAATAAAAATAAATCAATTCTATCCCAAAGCTTCAAAAACCGTTTGAAACTTTCGTTGGGTTTCTTCAAATTCGGTTTCGGGATTAGAATCCTTGGTAATGCCACCGCCTACATAAAAAATCAATTGATTTTCAAAGACTTGAAAGCATCGAATGGTAGCAAACGCTAATTGTTCGGTAGTGGAAACCTTCCACGAAACCAGCCCAGAATAAAAGGCTCTATCTATCGGTTCATTTTTTTGGATAAATTGGATAGATTCTTCCTTTGGAAAACCCGATAATGCAGGACTTGGGTGAATTTTTGACACGATATTTTCAAAATGAGACGGTTCAAAATTTGGAACTTCTATTTCATTGATCAAATGACTTATTTGACCATAAGATTTTGATTCCAAATGCTTTAGATTCCCTATCAAACCGTTTTCTATCAATAATTCCTGTAAATAATCGGTTACAATTTCTTGCTCGCCTTGTTCTTTGGATTCAAACTGGGTTTGATCCCAAATCGTACCCGCTAGCGAAATGGTTTTGAAAACGCCTTCAGACAAATATCCCACCAATTCGGGGCTTGCGCCTATCCACAACCCCGATTGGGGATGATAGATGCCATACACAAACGTATCGGGAAATGATGAAATTAATGACTCGAAATACGATTGCCAATGGGAAGTATCGGCGGCTAACGCAATTATCCGTGCCGCAACTGCTTTTTGAAGGTGTTTCTGGGCTATAGCATTTTTGATAGCGTCTATATAAGCAAGATATGCGTCTTTGGAGGTAGAACCCAAAGAGGTTTTCCCCAATTGTGGGTGAAAATCCTCAAGGTTTTTATTGGATTTCACAAAACCAAGCACCTGTTTTCCATCAAACGAAGTCCATTCAAAATCAGGCGATTGTCCCTCCTCTACCCCTTCAAAAAATTGTATTTTATGAGAATAGGGATTGTAAATTTGAGCAAAAGCCTTAACCTTTTCAGTGGGCATATTTTGAAGAAAAAGAGTTTTAAATGTAAAGAAAAATGCTGTTTTGGGATTAAAAGCACAAAAATAAATGAATCTTTCTATTTTTGCAAACAAATAAATAGAATATGTATCCAGAAAATTTCAAAAAACAACTTCAAAACGAACTTTCTAATATCGAAAGCGAGGGTTTATATAAAAAAGAACGTATTATTTCATCGCCACAAAGTGCTGAAATAGTGGCAAATGGCAAAAAAGTATTGAATTTTTGTGCCAACAATTACTTAGGGCTTTCTTCGCATCCCGAAATTGTACAAGCGGCCAAAGATGGCATCGATTCTCACGGTTTTGGGTTGAGTTCGGTACGTTTTATCTGTGGTACGCAAGATATTCACAAAGAATTGGAGCGAAAAATATCGGAGTTTTTAGGCACCGAAGATACTATTTTGTACGCAGCGGCTTTTGATGCCAACGGTGGTGTATTTGAACCGCTTTTGGGCGAGGAAGATGCCATTATTTCTGACAGTCTCAATCACGCTTCTATTATCGATGGCGTAAGGCTGTGCAAAGCACAACGTTTTAGATATGAGAACAACAATATGGAAGACCTGGAAAAACAACTTCAAGCGGCAGCCCATTGTAGAAACAAACTCATCGTTACGGACGGTGTATTCAGTATGGATGGCTACATAGCGCAGTTGGACAAAGTGCACGAATTGGCGGTAAAATACGAAGCGATGGTGATGGTAGACGAGTGCCACGCCACAGGATTTATAGGCAAAACAGGCCGTGGAACGATAGAACACTGCAATGTCATAGGCAAAATGGATATTATTACAGGAACCTTGGGCAAGGCTCTAGGTGGCGCTTCGGGCGGTTTTACATCGGGGCGAAAAGAAATTATTGAGCTATTGCGTCAGCGCAGTCGCCCTTACCTTTTCTCCAATACGCTTATGCCTTCTATCGTCAATGCTTCCTTGAAAGTATTGGAGATTTTGAGCCAATCGACCGATCTTAGAGACAAGCTAGAAGCCAATACCCAATTATTCCGCAGCGAAATGAAAGCCGCAGGTTTTGACATCTTGGAAGGCATCCACCCTATTACGCCCGTAATGTTGTACGATGCCAAGCTGGCTCAGACTTTTGCGGAAGAGCTTTTGGCAGAAGGCATCTATGTCATAGGATTTTTCTACCCTGTAGTTCCAAAAGGCAAAGCGCGTATCCGTGTTCAAATCTCGGCAGGACATTCTACTCAAAATATCAAAGACTGCGTAGCGGCATTTACCAAAGTAGGGAAGAAACTGGGGGTGATATAGTTTAAGTCATTAATTTAAACGTTTCAAAAACCTAATTATAACTAAAAAATGAATAGTATTAAATTAAACGACATACTTAATCTTAAAAATCTTAGAGATGTAAAGATTCGTTTCAATTTAATGTTTGCACATAATTGGAATCCAATTGAACTTTTTAAGAATGGCGACATTTCAACTATGCTTGCTGGACAATATTGGAACTACAATAAAAAAAAATCTTATAAACAGGGACAAATCACAATTGGACTTGTAAAAATTAAGCCGACTGAAGATTTTTGGTTACTCTTTCACATTGGACAAGTAACAAAGGACTTGAATAATCTGAACGGAGTTGGTTACGAATACCAAGACCTGCCAGAATACGAAAAATATGTCGGACGTCTAATTGTAAAATTTAAAAACAAAGCACAGACAATGATTCGTAACGCTGATTCTGTAATTGAAGACTGTTATGTTTCTCAAATTTTGCCCGACACTTTTGACAACGACTTATTTCCAGGCTATGAAAAAGTAAATATTTCTTGGAGTGAATTGCAAAGAGTTTTAGAAAAAGATAATTGGAAAACAGCACTTCAAAATCAAAAAGGCGTTTATTTATTGACAGACATTTCAAATGGTAAAATGTATGTTGGTTCAGCATATGGAGAAAATATGATTTTAGGACGATGGAGAGCCTATGTAAAAACTGGAAACGGTGGTAACATTGGACTTAAAAAACTGACATTTGATCATATAAAACAAAATTTTAGATATTCAATTCTGGACATTTATAAATCAACAACTGAAGATCAAACCATAATCAACAGGGAAAGTTGGTGGAAAGAAGTTTTACAAAGTAGACAATTTGGATATAATGAAAACTAAAAAAGTAATCAAGAAGTACTTTTTATAATAATCTTTCCCACTTCCCCCTAAGAATGAAACACCCTAGAAGCCACAATCAATCCATTTTGGATATGCAAAGTCTCTCCTACTTGTAAATCCACCTCGCCAGGATTTTTGCGAATATAATCCATAAAAACATAGTTTTCATTAGCAATTAGATTTAGTACTTCATAATGAAGCTGAGGCATACGATCAAAAGCATTTTGCCACCATTCACGCAGTTCAGATTTTCCTTGAATCAATCCTTGAGTTTCAGGCTTGGCTATCAAGAGTTTGGGACTAAAATGCGCTGCATCATCATCATACAATGCCAAAAGTGCCTCTAAATCTTGTACATTAAATGCCTCAAACCATTTATGTGCTATTTGAAGATTGGCTGTATTCATATTACAATGTTTTTACAATATTCAAGATACCTGCTTCCAATGCCGTAAATTGATTGGGAATCAACGTTTTCATCTTAGAAATATCGGGTCTACGTCTTGTCATATCGCCTTCTTCTAAGGCAGGTAAATATTCAATTTTGGATTGAGAGCCTGTCACTTTTATCACCAATTCCGCCAATTCTTTGATAGTCATTTCTATATCACTTCCGATATTCAAGGTATCATTGACAAATTTATTCTCGAACAAACAAGTAGCTGTAGCACGGATATTATCATCAATAAAACAAAATGTACGCGTTTGGCTACCATCGCCATACAAGGTTATATCTTCGTTATTCAAAGCCAATTTGATGAATTTCTTTACCACAAAATCTTCGCTTTGTTTGGGGCCGTAGGTATTGAAAAAACGAAAGATCGTATAATCCAATCCAAATTCTTTTTGATATGAACGAATATAAGCTTCTGCTACATTTTTTACTACCGCATAAGGCAATTTTGAATTGAGAGGCGTCGTATTTTCGTTTTGTGGATGCTCAAAAGGTTCGCCGTACACTTCACTACTCGAAGAAAAGAAAAAGCGCTCTACGCCCGTATTTTTGGACAAATTCAATATATTTTCAATCCCTTTAATATCATTCAATACCCATAATGGATGTTCCAACGTTCGTTTTACTCCCACAACGGCTGCATAATGAAATACATAATCAAACTTGTATGAGAGCATCACACCGCTCAAAGCCTCATAATTATTGACATCGCATTGAATAAACTTATAATTGGGCAAAGAAACCGTAGGTAAATTCTCTTTTTTTCCCGTCAAAAAATTATCTACCGCTACTACAAAAACATCTTGTTGCTGCACCAAATAGTCTACCATACAGCTTCCTACCTGACCTGCTGCACCTGTTACTAAAATATGCTTCATCTATTAAACTTTATCGTGGGCTACATTCATCAAATATTGTCCATAACCACTTTTGAGCAATGGTTGCGCAATTTCAATGAGTTTTTCTTTTGAAATAAAACCTTTTCTATAAGCAATTTCCTCTATACAACCAATTTTCAAACCTTGACGCTCTTCTATCACTTGCACAAATTGCGAGGCTTGCATCAAGGATTCAATAGTACCTGTATCCAACCAAGCGGTTCCTCTATCCAAAATAGATACCTTTAGTTTGCCACGCTCCAAATACACTTTGTTCAAATCCGTGATTTCGTACTCGCCTCTAGCACTTGGTTTCAAGTCTTTGGCTATTTGTACTACATCATTGTCATAGAAATACAATCCCGGAACAGCAAAATTAGATTTGGGTTGTGATGGTTTTTCCTCCAATGATTTCACATTATAATCTTCATCAAATTCTACAACACCATAGCGTTCAGGATCCGAAACTCTATAGGCATATATAATTCCTCCTTCTGGGTCATTGTTTTTTTCAAGCAGTTTGCCCAATCCCATTCCGTAGAATATATTATCACCCAAAACCAAAGCACATTTATCATTTCCAATAAACTTTTCGCCTATCACAAAAGCTTGAGCCAATCCATTGGGAACTTCTTGCACTGCATATTCTAGTTTGCATCCAAACTGGCTGCCATCGCCAAGCAAACGCTCAAATTGTGGCAAATCGTGTGGCGTAGAGATGATCAAAATTTCTCTAATCCCCGTAAGCAAAAGCGTAGACAACGGATAATAAATCATCGGTTTGTCATAAATAGGCATAATTTGCTTGCTGATTGCATACGTAATAGGATATAGACGTGTGCCAGATCCTCCAGCCAATATAATTCCTTTCATTTGTTTATTTTTTATATTAATTATTTTCCAATGCAAATTTAACGAAAAAGTTTTCTTTCTCTTATTAAAATGTAAAAAGGCGGCTGAAAACTCAACCGCCTAATTATTATTTCAATATTTCTATGATTATTTTTTTGAAACTTTCAAAGAAATTCTTCTATTTCTGCTTTTACACTCGTCGGTATCATTAGCCGGACAAACTGGATGTGCATCGCCGTATCCTTCTGCTTTCAATCTTTCTTTTGCAATACCTTTTTCAATCAAAGCATTCATAACAAAATTAGCTCTATCTGAAGATAATTTCAAATTTGCATTTTTATCCCCAGAATTATCAGTATATCCACCAATTTTAAATTCAGAAGTAGGATATGCAGCCATCATATTTGCGATATTTTGTAATTGCTCAGCAGATGTAGAATCCAACTCAGCACTTGCTGTTTTGAACGTCAATCTATCAAAATCAAACCAAGTAGTATCATTAACCGTCATAGCTGAATTGCTCAAAAAATTAAACAATTTGTTTTCAACACCTTTTTCAGGAATATCAAAACTTACACCACTTGGCAAAGTAATATTAACCGCAGCACCTAAGCTTTCGCCCAAGCTATTTTTAAATTCAACCGCTTGCTCAACTACAGCAGTTGTTTCTGGCAAAGCATACATATTATGATCTTTCAATCCAATCAATGGCGCAATAGTCAAACCAACCAATGAAGTCAATTTAATCAAGATATTCATAGATGGTCCAGACGTATCTTTGAATGGATCTCCAACTGTATCACCCGTTACCGCTGCTTTATGTGCATCAGAACCTTTGTAAACCGTTTCTCCATTGATTTCTACACCTTTCTCAAAAGATTTTTTTGCATTATCCCAAGCTCCACCTGCGTTGTTTTGGAAAATAGCCCAAAGTACACCAGAAACCGTTACACCTGCCATATAAGCACCTAATGCTTCTGGCCCCATAGTTACACCCACCAAAATAGGCGTAACGATTGTAATCAAACCAGGCAACATCATTTCTCTCAAAGCTGCTTTTGTAGAAATAGCTACACATTTACCATATTCTGGCTTTGCCGTTCCTTCCATAATACCTGGAATTTCTCTAAATTGTCTTCTTACTTCTTGAACCATATCCATAGCCGCTTTTCCTACACTGCTCATTGCCAATGCAGAGAAAACAACTGGAATCATAGCTCCAATAAATAAAGCCGCCAATACATCGGCTTTGAAAATATTAATTCCATCAATTCCTGTAAAAGTTACATACGCAGCAAATAAAGCCAAAGCCGTCAAAGCAGCCGAAGCAATAGCAAATCCTTTTCCGATAGCAGCCGTTGTATTTCCTACAGAATCTAATACATCCGTTCTTCCTCTTACTTCATCTGGCAATCCACTCATTTCAGCAATTCCACCTGCATTATCTGCAATAGGCCCAAAAGCATCAATTGCTAATTGCATAGCCGTAGTAGCCATCATAGCTCCAGCAGCAATAGCCACACCATAGAATCCTGCAAAATGATACGAACTAACTATAGCAGCAGCAAACAATACGATTGGCATCCAAGTACTCATCATACCCAAAGATAAACCTGCAATAATATTAGTAGCAGCTCCTGTAGCCGATTGTCTTACTACGCCCATTACTGGTTTAGTTCCAGTACCTGTATAGTATTCTGTAATTGAAGAAATTACAGCACCTACTATCATTCCTATAATAGTAGACATAAATACGTCATTGCTCGATACCATTTTATTTTCTTCACCAAAGAAAGCCATATTCATTTCTGCTGGCAACATCCATTTGATAAGTCCATAAACTGTAATCAAAGTTAATACTAATGAAACCCAATTTCCAATATTCAATGCTTTTTGTACATCGCCATTGTCATCTTTTACACTTACCATCCATCCTCCTACAATTGACCATACGATACCAACTGCTGCGATTGCGATTGGCAATAAAATAGGACCAATATTCATAAATCCTTGGAAAATTCCTGCATTTGCTGGATTTTGTAATAAATAATTTCCTAATACCATCGCTGCCAATACAGTAGCAACATAAGAACCAAATAAATCCGCTCCCATTCCTGCTACGTCTCCTACGTTGTCTCCTACGTTGTCCGCAATAGTTGCAGGGTTACGAGGATCATCCTCAGGTATTCCAGCCTCTACTTTTCCTACTAAATCCGCTCCTACGTCTGCAGCTTTTGTGTAGATTCCTCCACCTACTCTTGCAAATAATGCAATAGACTCAGCTCCTAATGAAAATCCAGCCAAAACTTCCAATACTACAGTCATTTTTTCAGCGCCGCCATTAGCGAAATCTGCTCCCATAAAGTATTTGAAAAATAATATGAATAAGAAACTCAATCCAAATACAGCCAAACCTGCAACACCCAATCCCATTACCATTCCACCAGAGAATGAAACTTTCAAGGCTTTTGCCAAACTAGTTCTAGCCGCTTGTGTAGTTCTTACATTCGCTTGAGTAGCAATACGCATACCAATATTTCCTGCTACAGCAGAGAAAATAGCTCCAATAACAAAAGCTACAACGATTAACCAATGTGATGTTTCCACTACTTGAGATAAAATTCCCAATAAAATACCTGCAATTACTACAAATACTGCCAAAATACGGTATTCAGCATTCAAAAATGCCATTGCGCCTTCTGCAATATTATCTGCTATCTCCTTCATTTTGCTGTCTCCAGCGTCTTGTTTCTTTACCCATACCGATAGAAAGTACATGTAAATCAATGCGGCTATTCCAAAAAATGGAAAAATGTAAATCAAATTGTTACTCATTGTTTTAATATGTTTTTGTTAAAAATTTTTTAAGGGCGCAAAGGTAAATATTTTTTTTGACTATATTGCAAAAAAAGTTTAATTAACCTTCGATTACTTCTTTTATTTCAGGGAATTGTGATTTTAAAACCGACTCGATGCCCGTTTTTATCGTGCTATTTCGTTGCATACACGTTTTGCAATTGCCTATCATCTTGATCCTTACCACACCTTCATCATCTATG